>NZ_GL882770.1:90043-91750 GCF_000195655.1 Klebsiella sp. MS 92-3 | reverse complement strand
CGGGCCGGGGCCATCGCCAGCGACGCCTCACCGCAGGCGCTGGCCCAGGTGTTCTGGATCGGCTGGGAAGGCGCGGTGATGCGCGCCAGGCTGGTCCAGTCTGCCGCACCGCTTAACCAGTACTGGGATTTTTTTGCGCACAGTATGACAACAAAAACACCTGCACAGGACGGCGCTAGCGCCGATAACCCCCTTCCGACGAGGAATACTCTGTCATGAAAGCATTAGTTCTGGACCAGATCGACAACCGCACCGTCGCCACCGTCAAAGATATCGACCTGCCCGCTCTTGCCGAAGGCGACGTCCGGGTCGCCATCGACTGGTCGAGTCTCAATTATAAAGACGCCCTGGCGATCACCGGCAAAGGCAAAATTATCCGTCAGTTTCCGATGGTGCCGGGCATTGATTTTGCCGGTCAGGTGAAAGAAAGCCGCGATCCGCGCTTTGTTCCCGGCCAGGCCGTGATCCTCACCGGCTGGGGCGTGGGCGAAAACCACTGGGGTGGCCTGGCCACCGACGCCTGCGTTAAAGGCGACTGGCTGGTTGCTCTGCCGGAGACGCTCAGCGCGCGTCAGGCAATGATCATCGGCACCGCCGGCTTTACCGCGATGCTATGCGTTGATGCTCTCGTTAGTGCGGGCGTCACCCCTGACAGCGGGGATATCCTGGTCACCGGCGCCAGCGGCGGGGTCGGCAGCACCGCCGTGGTGTTGCTGAAAGCCCTTGGCTACCGGGTGACGGCCGTATCGGGCCGGGAATCGACACACGATTACCTTCGCCAGCTGGGCGCCGATACGATCCTGCCGCGCAGCGACTTCGCGGAGACCCGTCCGCTGGAGAAACAGCTGTGGGCGGGCGCGGTGGATACCGTTGGCGGCCCGGTGTTGGCCAAAGTGCTGGCGCAAACGCAATATCGCGGCTGCGTCGCCGCCTGCGGTCTGGCCGGGGGCTTCGATCTGCCGACCACCGTGATGCCGTTTATTCTGCGCAATGTGCGTCTGCAGGGGGTGGATTCGGTGATGGTGCCGACCGCTGAACGCGACGCTGTCTGGCAGCGTCTGGCCCAGCTTCTGCCGGAGAGCTACTACCAGCAGGCGGCCACAGAAATCACGCTGGAGCAGGCGCCAGCGTATGCCGCAGATTTCCTCAGCAATAATATTCATGGTCGGACGCTGGTCAATATCGGCCAGTAATCCTCTTCTCCCGGCGCCCGTGCGGCGCCGGATCCCGAGAGGGATCAAGGCATATCATTTCCTTCCCCACGGGATTATGATGACGCGAACGAATAGCTCTGCGAGTGGTAAAAAAAGTAAATGGATGTCATAAGCATCATTATGGCGGCGGGCAAGTCGTCCGTTGACGTCGCGCTGTATACGCTGTTGCCGATCATGGTGATCATGCTGATCATCATGAAATACCTTGAGGTCCGCGGTATCCTCGATGTGATTGTTCGCTGGGTGGCCCCGCTGCTGAAGCCCTTCGGCTTAACCGGGATGAGCGCCTTCGCCCTGATCCAGATTAACTTTGTCAGCTTTGCCGCCCCGCTCGCCACGCTGTCGATTATGGATAAACGCGGCGTCTCGGACCGACAAATGGCCGCCACGCTGGCCATGGTGTTCGCCATGGGGCAAGGCAACGTCTTCTATCCTCTTACCCCTTTTGGTCTGCACTGGCTGGCCTCGATCGTTATCTCGGTGGGGGGCGGGC
>NZ_GL882770.1:55414-89927 GCF_000195655.1 Klebsiella sp. MS 92-3 | reverse complement strand
TGGGGGGGGGGGGCGGCCTGTGCGCGGCCGCCGTCGCCTGGCACGTCACCGGACGGCGCTTATCGGTCGCCGAGAGCCCCCGCGCGGAAGCGCTGCCGAACGCCGAGCAGAACAGCCAGGGAATTCTGGCCGTGATTAACAGCGCCGGCTCCGACGCCATCCGCCTGGCGCTCGGCGCGGTGCCAATGCTGATCCTGTCGTTAACCATCGTCGGGCTGCTGCAGGGCGCCGGGGCTATCGACCTGCTGCAGCAGCTGCTGAAGCCGCTTCTCAGCTGGCTGCACATCCCCCAGAACTTTGTGCTGCCGGCGCTGGTGAAGTGCGTTGCCGGGGGCACCGCCTACTTTGGCGTCATTTCCGAGCTGATCCAGCAGGGCAAAGTCACCGTGGACCAGGTCAACGCCTCGGCAGGTCTACTGATCCAGACCTTTGATCTTCCCGGTATCGGCATTTTTCTTGGCATCAGCTCACGGTTTGTCCGCCTGTTCCGCTTCGTGGCTCCCGCGGCGATCGTCGGTATCCTGCTGCGTACCGTTCTGCACCTGATCCTGTTTTAACGCCTCTGCTCTGGCCTGCGCTTTCAGGCAGGCCGCCACCGCCGCCTGTTCGCCGCAGGCGATGCGCTCATCGACGCGCGTCATCATCCATGGAAAGAATGGATTGGAGGTGACGCGCATTAACGTCTCCAGCCCCACGCTCAGCGTCCCGGTCTCTCCGCGCAGTGAAATGGTGCCCAGGCTAATGCCGTAGCGGTTCTTCTCGTCCGGCTCGCGACCATACAGCGAGTCGCTCAGGGGAAACGGCACCGCCACATGCGACAAAGAGTATATATCCGCCGGCCAGGCCAGGTGTAAAGGATAACGATGCTCTTCCCGTTCCTGGGCCAGCGTGGTCCGGGCGACGGTCTGCAGCGTGTGCGCCGTCGCGTTGGTCACCACCGTGGTGGTATAGGCCCGCGGCGCCGGGGGCAGCAGCGTATTCACCGCCGCATAGAGCGCAGGGCGAAACAGGACCCGGAGATCCGCCGCCTGGTTAATATCGAACACCACCAGCTCGCTGCCGTTATCCGGCAGATAGCGATACAGGGACTCCACCACCGCGCGGGTGCTGACCGTGGAATCCATCACCGACTGAAAGGTGAGGATCGGCGGCAGCGCTTTCAGCTCGCCCTGCCGGGCCGCGCGGATAATCTGCTGCTGCAGCGCCTGGCTCAATAACCACGATTGTCTCGCCGCCTTGACCGGAAAGGAGTTGTACTTGAACGGATTAAACTCAGGCGCCACGTTCAGCCAGGCCGCGCGGGCGAACGCCGGGAAGACGGACGGTAGCCCGGCGAGGCCGGCGAAACGGGCAAACGCGGTCACGCCGATCATCGGCGACAGCAGAATGATCTGCTGCGGCTGGCGCAAGTGATTGTCTTCCAGGCTATCGAGGGCATACTTGAGCGCCAGCGCGCCGCCGTTAGAGTAGCCGACCAGATGCAGCGGCACGTCCGCCCCGGCAAGGCGGGTCGCTTCGCGTACCGCCAGACGCGTCGCCGCCAGCCAGGTCTCCCAGTCAACCGCCGTTAACGCCCCCGGCGCGGTGCCGTGTCCCGGCAAACGCGGCGCCACCGCCACATAACCCCGCTGCTGCCAGAGTTGCGCCAGATAGCGCACGCTGTAGGGCGAATCGGTCAGGCCATGGAGGAGCACCACGCCGCCGCGCGGCTTGCCCAGCGGCATCAGCACAAAAGAACGGTTCCAGTCCTGCTTAAACTGCCCCGGCCAGACCCGGCTGTGACGATAAAAGCGGTTGACCGGGGTTTTATCTTCCTCCGGCAAAGCCTCTGTCACCTCACGCTGGAGATCGGCGAAAATCGTCTTCTCCCGCGCCAGATACTGGGCAAAGGTCGCCTGGTCGATCTCTTCGGCCGACATCTCGTTGCCACTCCAGGTATGCCAGCGATGCAGGGACGGGCCGCGTTGGGACTCATAGATCCGCCCGGCGAGAAAGACCACCAGCAGCGCCAGTACCGCAATGCTCCCTTTTTTCAGCAGTGAGCCGATAACGGCGCCGGACGTTCGCCAGTGTCGAAATAGATGCTTCATGACGCTCTCTCTTATATTTATTGCGTAGCCGGACTTATCAGCCCTCTTCCTGACAGGCTATTCTCACGGTCTGCTTTTCAGCATAGTCATCGCTTCCTGCAAATTAAACCCGGCAGATCATTGCCCCCCGGCATAAAAAAACCTAGCGCACAGATCAACAATCGGTTGCGTATTTTTAAACACTGCATAAACCAAGGGGATAATCTTATTGTCAGATTTTTAAGAAACATGAATTATCGACGCACATGTCGCTATGAGAGGATAAAAAACAGATGGAGTGGTGGGTAAAAAAAGTACAGGACAACGCTTCGGCCAGCCTCTGCCGCGTCGTGCTTCAGAGCGGTGCGCTAGAGATGATCGCAGAGATTGAAGCCTGTCGCCTCCGCCTGCGGGAAGGGGATAAACTCACTCCGCTGGCCGATGCGCGCTATTGTCTGAATAATAATCCGACGCAAACTTTGAAGATCCGCAACGCCACTCATTATAGCAGCGAGCGTTGGACAAACGCCGGCAAATAACACGAGCCCGCTCCCTTTACTGGTTATGGTCTGAGTATCGTCGCATTTGACAGATAAATTCTCCTTCGCCCTTTTCCCGCTGTGACATACTATCGGGAATGTCAGCAGACCTGAAACAAGGAGCGAATCATGAATATCAAGGCCGCCAGTCTGACCCCGGAACAAGCGCTTGCCGAGCTGGAAGCACGCTATGAAGCCTCGGTCACGGCGTTACGCAAAGCCATCGGCGACTATATCGACCATAATACGCTCCCCGATACCGAAGCCCGCGCGGAAGGTCTTTTTGTCTATCCGCAGCTGTCGGTCTCCTGGGACGGCGCCGATCATAAAGCCCTCAAAACGCGCGCCTGGGGACGTTTCACCCATGCCGGTTGCTATACCACCACCATTACGAATCCGAAACTGTTCCGCAACTATTTGCTGGAACAGCTGACCCTGCTGTATCAGGACTATGGCGCGCATATCAGCGTCGAGCTGTCGCAGCATGAGATCCCCTATCCTTACGTGATAGATGGTTCCACCCTGACACTCGACCGCTCGATGAGCGCCGGTCTGACGCGCTATTTCCCTACCACCGAGCTGTCACAAATTGGCGATGAGACCGCGGATGGCCTGTTCCATCCCACCGAGTTCTATCCGCTGTCGCACTTTGACGCCCGCCGCGTCGATTTTTCGCTGGCGCGTCTGCGACACTACACCGGCACGCCGGCGGAACACTTCCAGCCCTACGTGCTGTTCACCAACTATACCCGCTACGTGGATGAGTTCGTCAGCTGGGGCTGCAGCCAGATCCTCGATCCCGACAGCCCCTATATCGCTCTCTCCTGCGCCGGCGGGGTCTGGATCACCGCCGAGACCGAAGCGCCGGAACAGGCCATTTCCGATCTGGCGTGGAAGAAGCACCAGATGCCGGCCTGGCATCTGATCACCCACGACGGCAAAGGGATCACCCTGATTAACATTGGCGTCGGCCCGGCCAACGCCAAAACCATCTGCGATCATCTCGCGGTACTGCGGCCGGACGTCTGGTTAATGATCGGCCACTGCGGCGGCCTGCGCGAAAGCCAGGCCATCGGCGACTATGTGCTGGCCCACGCCTATCTGCGTGACGATCATGTACTGGATGCGGTGCTGCCGCCAGATATTCCGATCCCCAGCATTGCCGAAGTGCAGCGCGCCCTCTACGACGCCACCAAGCAGGTGAGCGGGATGCCCGGCGAAGAGGTTAAGCAGCGGCTGCGTACCGGGACGGTGGTCACCACCGACGACCGTAACTGGGAGTTGCGCTATTCCGCTTCGGCGCTGCGCTTTAATCTCAGCCGGGCGGTAGCTATCGATATGGAGAGCGCGACCATCGCCGCCCAGGGCTATCGCTTCCGCGTCCCCTACGGCACGCTGCTCTGCGTCTCGGACAAGCCGCTGCACGGTGAAATCAAGCTCCCCGGCCAGGCTAACCGCTTTTACGAGGGCGCTATCTCCGAGCATCTGCAGATAGGCATCCGGGCGATTGACCTGCTGCGCGCCGAGGGAGATCACATGCACTCGCGTAAGCTGCGCACCTTCAACGAGCCGCCGTTCCGTTAATCGTCGATGACGTGGGAATCGTGAGATAAACGCTGACGTTACCCGCCAGGGAGCGTCAGCGTCCGGATAAGCGAAACAAACGACCCGGCGGTGTTTGTCCACGGAAGAAAGGCGGTAGACAGAAAAGCAAAAAGCCTGCTCGAAAGCAGGCTTCTTAAATTTGGCTCCTCTGACTGGACTCGAACCAGTGACATACGGATTAACAGTCCGCCGTTCTACCGACTGAACTACAGAGGAATCGTGTGAACGGGGCGCATATTATCGATGACGCCCGGCGCTGTCAAAGCCTGTTTTCAATAAAATGAATCGTTTGCCGAATTATTCTTCACTTTGCGCAAAAAATGGCGATTAGCCTCGCAAACGGCTCAGCTTTCCTCCGATGAAGCCTTCACGCGCGGATATTTCCACAGCCAGCGGCCGCTCACCATGCGGAAATAAAACAGCACGCCGCGCACCGCCCAGTCGAGCACCATCCCTAACCAGACGCCAATCACCCCCATCCCCAGCACGATGCCCAGGGTATAGCCCGCCACCACCCGGCAGCCCCACATGCCGAGCATCGACACCCACATGGTGTAGCGTACGTCACGGGCGCCTTTAAAAGCGCAGGGTAAAGTCCACGACAGCGACCAGATCGGCATAAACAGGGCGTTGAGCCACAGCAGCTGTTTAACCACTTCTTTTACATCTTCTTCATGGGTGTAGAACGAGGCGATAAAGCCGGCGAAGGGGGCGCTGCCCCAGGCGATCAGCGTCAGAATAATCGTCGACAGCCAAAATACGTGCCAGGCCTGGAATTCAGCCTGACCAATCTGCCCTTTTCCCAGCCGCTTGCCGGTAATGATCGTCGAGGCGGAGCCGAGGGCGTTGCCCGGCAGGTTAATTAGCGAGGCCACCGAAAAGGCGATAAAGTTGCCGGCGATAACGTTGGTGCCCATCCCGGCGACAAACATCTGGGTCAGCAGCTTGCCGCCATTGAAGAGGACAGATTCGATACTGGCCGGGATGCCGATCCCCATCACCTCCCAGATAATGGCGAAGTTAAAGGGTTTGAAGTAACCCTTCAGCGACAGCCGCAGCGCCGGATTGAGGCCCACCATCAGCACCCAGATCGTGGCTATCGCGCCAATATAGCGGGCAATGGTCAGCCCAAGCCCGGCGCCGACAAACCCCAGCCCCGGCCAGGAGAAGATGCCGTAGATGAGCACGCTGCTGATTAAGATATTGAGGATATTCATCCCGCCGTTGATCAGCAGCGGGATTTTGGTGGTGCCGGCGCCGCGCAGCGCCCCGCTGCCGATCAGCGCAATCGCCGCTGCCGGGTAGCTCAGCGCCGTCAGTTCCAGATAGGTCAGCGCCAGGTCCTTGACCTGGGCGGTGGCATCGCCGGCGACAAAATCAATAATCTCCTGGCCAAAGGCATGGATCACCCCCGCCAGCAAAATGGAAAACAGGGTCATAATGGCCAGCGACTGGCGCGCGGCCGCCCTCGCCCGCCGCCGATCGCGCTTGCCGAGGCTAAAGGCCACCACCACCGTGGTGCCCAAATCGATGGCGGCAAAGAAGGACATGATGACCATGTTAAAGCTATCGGCCAGCCCCACCCCGGCCATGGCCTCTTTTCCCAGCCAGCTGACAAGGAAGGTGCTCAACACCCCCATCAGCAGCACACAGGCATTTTCCAGCAGAATGGGCACAGCGAGAGGGCTGATTTCGCGCCAGTACAGCACACGATAACGCTGACGTTTTTTAAACCAGGATGTCCGTTCGACGGCCTGGCGTACGGCGGAGGTGACGTTCAAGAGAGACCTTAGTGAGAAATGTTGAAACAACATTTCAAATGATGATTGAGAAATGGATATCCTGCAAAGTATTTTCCGTAATAATTGTCGGAAATGACAACAAATTGTCGATGGAAGCGGCAGTTGCACCTGAACAGGCGAATTGATGTTTGACAAAAGTTTTTTCGCCGCTAAGATACGACTCCACACGATTCCTCTGTAGTTCAGTCGGTAGAACGGCGGACTGTTAATCCGTATGTCACTGGTTCGAGTCCAGTCAGAGGAGCCAATTTGCTGTTTTCATGCATCCTTGCGAATCATTATATGATGTTGGTTCAACAGGTTAGCGTGAAAACTCTTCCCGGTGCATTTTGATTTTACCCTCCGCATCGGGAAAAATTGGTGGTCAAATCTGGGGTCAGGTTAGTTCGATAATGGAGCGACCCCCATATGTCCCTTACCGACGCGAAAATCCGCACTCTCAAACCTTCTGATAAACCCTTTAAAGTCTCCGATTCCCACGGTCTGTATCTGCTGGTCAAGCCGGGTGGCTCACGTCACTGGTATCTCAAGTACCGTATTAACGGTAAAGAATCGCGCATTGCGCTGGGTGCCTATCCTGCCGTCTCCCTCTCTGATGCGCGACAGCAGCGTGAAGGTGTCCGTAAAATGCTGGCGCTGAATATCAACCCGGTACAGCAGCGGGCTGCTGAACGTGGCTCACGAACACCGGATAAAGTTTTTAAAAACGTGGCGCTGGCGTGGCATAAAAGTAACCGGAAATGGTCGCAGAACACCGCTGACCGTCTGCTTGCCAGCCTGAACAATCACATCTTTCCGGTCATTGGCAACCTGCCTGTATCAGAACTTAAACCCCGTCATTTCATTGACCTGCTGAAAAGGATCGAGGAAAAAGGTCTGCTGGAAGTTGCGTCCCGCACGCGGCAGCACCTGAGTAACATAATGCGCCATGCGGTTCATCAGGGGTTAATCGATACGAACCCGGCAGCAAATCTTGGCGGCGTGACCACACCTCCTGTCAGACGGCACTATCCTGCCCTGCCACTGGAGCGGCTGCCTGAACTGCTTGAACGTATTGGGGCATATCATCAGGGTCGTGAACTGACGCGGTTGGCCGTCCTGCTGATGCTGCATGTGTTCATTCGCTCCAGTGAACTGCGTTTCGCCCGCTGGTCAGAGATTGATTTCACAAACCGAGTCTGGACGATACCCGCGACGCGAGAACCCATTATTGGAGTGCGTTATTCCGGCCGCGGGGCCAAAATGCGAATGTCGCATATCGTCCCCCTCTCAGAACAGTCCATCGCCATTCTGAAACAGATTAAGGATATCACCGGTAATAATGAACTGATCTTCCCCGGCGACCATAACCCGTATAAGCCAATGTGTGAAAACACGGTCAATAAGGCACTGCGGGTGATGGGCTACGACACGAAAAAGGATATCTGCGGTCACGGCTTCCGGGCAATGGCATGCAGTGCGCTGATGGAATCGGGTTTATGGGCAAAGGACGCAGTAGAACGCCAGATGAGTCATCAGGAGCGCAATACCGTGCGCATGGCTTATATTCATAAGGCAGAGCACCTAGAAGCCCGCAAAGCGATGATGCAGTGGTGGTCGGATTATCTGGAAGCATGCCGAGAATCTTATGCACCGCCTTATACAATTGGTAAAAATAAGTTTATCCCATAGTATACTAACGAATCCCACACTCTGGCAAATTACCACCACCTCTACAGGAGGTGGTTCTATATAGACTTTTATCAACTTCATGACGAAAAACACCTATTTTATCCAAAAAGAAGACAATAGAGTCACAGAGGAATCAAAGAGCGACTCAATTGTCTTTGGACAGTCTGGTTGTGAGGTTAGAAAACAGTTACTCCTACACCATTAAATAGGGCGCAATGCTCGCTAATTTCTCCCGGGTTTCCGTCAGTTCGCGTTCCGGTGTAGATTGCGCGATGATTCCCGCCCCCGCTTGTATCCAGCAGCGCTGGCTGTCCTGAAATACGGAACGCAGAACTAGCGCCGCATCGAAGCGCATATCGTCCAGCAGCAGAATTGCGCCGGAATAGAGCTCTCGCGGCGTCTTCTCAATTTGCATAATCGCGTTCAGGGCAGCGTTTTTAGGGATACCTGAGGCGGTAATCGACGGAAACAGCACGGTAAACGCATCCCAGGCATCCTTGTTTTCCGCAAGCTGACCGCTCACGCCGGACCCCAGATGCTGAACGCTGCCGCGCTGGCGAACCGACATTAAATCTTCAACCACCACGCTGCCCGGCAGGCAAACGGCCTCCAGTTCAGCAATCGCTTCTTTGACAGAAAGGATATGCTCAAGCACCTCTTTACTGTCGTGCAGCAGTTCTGCCTCTTTCGCCTTATTATGCTCCGGGTTTCCCATGCGATCGCGGGTGCCCGCAAGCGGTTCAGTGACCACTTTATTGCCCGTCACTGACATCACCAGTTCCGGGCTAAAGCCCAGCGCTTCGCGTCCTTCCTGACGGAACATAAACGAGCGCACAGGTGTATTTGCCTGCCGCCCGTATAACAGCGTGGCGGGCATATCAATCCGCGATGGCAGGGGAATAGCGCGCGAGACAATCACTTTGACATACTCGCCACGGCGGATCTCCGCAACGGCGCGTGCAACCTGTTGTTTATACGCCTCGCCATTGAGGGCGGTATCCACCGCCAGTGGTGCGTTCTGCGTCGTTGTACTGGCCTCTTTTACCCACTCACACAAACGTCGGCCCCCGTCGGCGGAGTCCGCATAAACGGTGACATTTCCCTTTTCAAAAATAAGTTCTTCACGGGGAACGGTTAACGTCAGCAGCGGCCACTCCCCGGCGTTAAAGGCAATCCCCCGCGCATGCGCCGCAAAGTTGAACCCAACCTGTCCATAAACCCGACGTCCTTTCACCTGAGGATGTGCCATAAAACGACGCGCGCAGTCGGTAATGGAATCCACCGCCCATTGTTGCTCCCCGGCATCATCAATAAATGTCGCCTGCGTTCCGTCGGCATTAATGTGCAACCGTGCCAGGCACCCTTTGCCTAAATACCAACAGGGTTGACGCTCATAGACATAACACTCTTCTTCTGCGAACTGGCGTAAAACGCCAGAAATCGTCGGCAGCCATTGTTCCTCTGGTAACGCCAGGTGTAAAAATTCACTGATTTTCATCCCTTACCTCTCTGTGTTATTCCCGGATCAATCAATTGCGCTTGTCATCAGTTCTCTTGCCGAATGCAGCCGGATATAAGCAACCCACGCCGCCAGCAACGTGAATACCCCGGCAAACAGGAAGCAGGCCGCATAGCCAAAATGTTGAGCAACAACGCCGCCGATAACACCAGCCAGGATGGCGATTGCCGCGTCAGTACATTGAAAGAGGGTGAAGTCGACACCGGCCTGCAAAGGCGATGAAAGCGACATCAGCGTGGCGTAAAGACAGACCAGCGCGCAGGCCAGCGAAATGGACTGGACAATGACCAGACACTGGAGAATCGGCAGCAACAGATGACCCGGCGCCATCATGAACGTCATCACCACCGCCAGCAGCGCGATCCCCTGGACGCCATAAGCCGTCAACAGCGCTCTGCCGGGTGAGGTGTATTTCATCAGTAATCCGCCGGCCAGCGTTCCTGCTATGCCCGCTGCAATATTGCCGCCGCTGAACAGCGCGCCCAACGCAGACATGCTCAACCCATGATCCAACAACAGCGGCGCCAGAAGAGGCAGCACAAACCGCATACCTGAATTCAGCATTAATACCAGCAGTAAGCCCAGGCGCGCCTGCTTCCTCCTTAGCGCATAACCTAACGCCGGAACATGCGGGATAGGCGCTGTTCGCGTCGGCTCCGTAATGCGCCACAGCGGGAATGACAGCGCCATAATCAGCATCGCCATCATCAGCATGGCGACAGGCCAGCCGGATGCTGCCGACAACATTAGGAACACCCCGCCGCCGCACATCATTCCCAGATAGCTGCCGCCGACCTGCACGCTGTTTCCCCAGCCGTAACCCGCGCGAGTCAGTTGATCGACGCAAAAGCCGTCGCTGGCGATATCAATGGTGGAAGCGACCGTGCCTGCCACCATAAACAGAACAAATAACGCGACGATTTGCGTATCGGGAAATCCTCCTTCTCGCCCAAACCAGCCAATCGCTGCGGCAATCATCAGGATCGCCGCTAGCGCGACCTGACCACGCAGGATTAACATCCGCGAACGGCGTTCCTGGCTACCGGGCGGAAGCCGCCAGCGTTCGATCCACGGCGCCCAAATAAACTTCAGCGCCCAGGGCAGCATGAACAGGGTTGTCGCACCGGCAAGCGCCAGCGATCCGCCAGCAGCGCGCACCAGCGCGGGTAAGGACTGCATAGACAGCGCCGATACCAGACTCTGCGTCACATAGACGCCGGCAATAGCAAAAATCACCCGCCCGGTCGTCAACGTCAGCGGTTTCACATTCGACTGAACATCACTCATGCACCCCCTCCCCAGACGCGGAACCCCCGTCGTCGCGCCACACGCGCGCGGCCATTTGCGCCTGCCACAGCGCCTGATAACGTCCATGATGTGAGAGCAATTGTGCATGAGTACCCTGCTCAACCACCTGTCCCTCTTCCATCACCAGAATGTTTCCGGCCCCGGCGATGGTGGATAAACGGTGAGCGATGATAATCACCGTCCGGTTGTGAACCAGGTTATCGATCGCTTTTTGCACCGCCAGCTCGCTTTCAATATCCAGCGCGGCAGTCGGTTCATCGAGAATGACGACCGGCGCGTTTTTCAATAACGCTCTGGCAATGGAAATCCGCTGGCGCTCGCCGCCCGATAGCTGGCCGCCCATCTCTCCCATTGGCGTCAGCCAGCCTTGCGGAAGACGGGAAATAAACTCAAGGCACTGCGCCGCGCGGGCGGCCTCTTCTACCTCCTGCCGCGTCGCCTGTGGGCGCGCGATACGGATATTCGCCAGCAGCGTGTCATCAAACAGCCAGACATCCTGGAAAACAACAGAAATCAGGCTATTGAGCTGTTCCGGCGTCAGGCGGCGAATATCGACGCCGCCAATAGAAATCTGCCCTTGCTGCGGATCGGCATAGCGCATTAACAGTTTGGTGACCGTAGTTTTGCCTGCGCCGGAGGCACCCACCAGCGCGCTCATACTGGCTGCCGGGAACGTCAAAGAAACATGATTAAGCGCGTGGCCGTCGCCTTCTTCGTAGCGATAGCTGACGTTGTCAAAGCGGATATCGTAACGTTCCGGCATCTCGCTTTGCTCTGCGACGGGAAGCGGTGCTATCGCCATAAACCGCTCAATCCGTTGCAGGGCGCTGGCGATCAGTTCCACAACCGAGGTGTAGCTGATAAACATCGCCATCGGTTCTGCGAAGCGCATAATCATCGCGACGGCGGCAATCAAAAAGGCGAGGTTCAGAGTGCCCGTCACTACCCAGACGATCCCGGATAACACCACCACCTGTAGGCCCAACTCCACGACGCTGGCGATCAGCATCGTCGCGCCAGCGCCCTGACGGTGAGTGCGGGTCTGTAAGTTTTCCAGCGCATTGAAATGCGCCAGCAGCGCCCGGCTTTTATCGGCATCGCTGCCGCAGGTGCGCAATACCATCATCCCCTGAGCAAATTCAACGATATCGCCGCTCAGACGCTGGTGCGCTTCCCCCAGCGTCTGCATTTGTCGCCGCATCGCCGGGCGGCGCCAGTAATAAAACGGCACCAGCAGAGGGAAGATCAGCAACATCACCAGCCCCAGCCGCCAGTCTATCCACAATGTCGCCAGCGACGCCGTCAGCGGCGTGACAATGGTGAGCAGCAAAATATTGGCTATCGCAATAACATAATTGAGGTTTTCATCCACGCTGCCCAGCAGCAAGGCGTTCATTTCACCCGCCCTGCCGCGCTGGAGCTTCTCCAGCGGCACGCGGCGTAACTGCTCGCCAAGTCGCAGGCGCAACTCATGGGTGGCCTGCGCCAGATGACCACGGTATTCAAAGCCCAGGCCATACCAGCGTAGCACCAGCGTCACAATTGCGGCGACGCTGAAGGCCATAGCCCAGTTAAGAAGTTGCGGCGCGTCTCCCCGTAACAGCGCATCAATGATCGGATAAAGACAGGCAAAGGCGATCCCCTGCATGAATGCCGCCAGCAACAGCGCCAGCATACTGCGTCGCAGCATCCTGGCCTGACTGCCAACGCTGGAGATAAGCTGGCGCCAGTTGACGCGCCAGGCCAGGTTATCCGCAGGATTATTGTCTTTCATTTTCCACCACCTCTTCCTGTGTTCCACCCGGCACCCAATGCTGCGCCTGCTGATAGTGTTGCCAGAGCCGTTGATACAGGCCGCCCTGCGCCAACAGTTGCGTATGGTTCCCCATTTCCCTGAGCTGTCCGTCGGAAAACAGCAATATCACATCGGCCTGAGTCACCATTGAGAGACGATGCGCGACCATGATGACCGTCCGGCCACGCATGGCCGCCGCGAGCGCCTTGATAAGCGCCGCTTCGTTTTCCGGGTCAGCAAACGCCGTCGCCTCATCGAGCACCAGGATGGGGCGATCCTGCAAAAGCGCCCGGGCGATAGTAATGCGCTGCCGCTGGCCGCCGGAGAGAAATACCCCACGTTCCCCGACTCGTGTGTTGTAACCTTCTGGCAGAGCGCTAATAAAATCATGGGCCTGCGCCACTCTGGCCGCCGCTATTACCGCCTCCAGCGGCGTATCCGGCGCGCCCAGACGAATGTTATTGGCTATCGTGTCGGCAAAAAGGAAGTTGTCCTGAGACACAAACGAGAGTTGCTTCATCAGGGTGTCCGTCTGCATATCACGCAGATCCACGCCTCCAATACGGATATGGCCTTTGTCCGGGTCGGCGTAACGCAGCAGCAAGCGCGCCACGGTGCTTTTTCCGGCGCCGCTTGGCCCGACCAGCGCCACAATTTGCCCGGCAGGCACATGAAAGCTCACCTCCTGCAACGCGGCGCCAGTACGCGCTTGCGGATAATGAAAGCTCACCTGCTCAAAGGTAATGCTCGCCTCTTGCGGCTGCTGGTCAGACTGCGGCAGCGATAACTCCGGCATCGCGAGAACCTGATAAATACGCTGAATGCTTAAACGCGTTTGCGCGACCAGGTTATTGAGCATCATCATTGGCATTACGGCTTCGGCCATTCCGCTGCCCAGCAGTAAAACGGCCACCCACGCGATAAAATCGAAACTGCCATAGTGCAGCAGGCCGTATCCCGACCAGATCAGGACAAACAGGGTCGGGAGAGGATTCAGAATCGAGAAGGAAAAACGCGCTGAAAAACCGGCTTTGCGATACCAGGTTTTGAGCACATCGACCCACTCTTCGAGGGCTCGTTGATAGCGCAAAAAACTGGTGCTGCCGCTATCAAACGTTCTCACCACGGGCATGGCCTGCACGAACTCAATCACCGCCGCGCTAACCTGCTCGCGCGCCTTATGATAACGCTGAGCCATATCTTCCGAACGCTGGCGGGCGAGCACGAGAACAACCGATCCAAACGCCAGTACCCCCAGCGTCGCGATTGCCAGCCGCCAGTCCAGCCAGAACAAGATAACGATTGTCGCCAGCGGCATGATGATCGCGCGGGCATAGAGCGGCGTGCTGTCGGCCACAAAAATATGTAACGACTTCACGTCATCCAGCATCACTTTCGCCACTGACCCGCTGCCCATTTGCTGTAACACGCCAGGCGGAAGCTGCAATGCTTTACGGGCTAACCTGCTGCGCAGAATGTTCTCCAGATGAAAAGCCGCGTAATGAGAGGTGTTGAACGCCTGTAAGCGCAGAACAAAAGTTAAGACCACGCAGCCGATCACACCGCCCAGCGGCCAGGCCGGAATAGCGTCAGGCGTCGCGCGAATGTCACGCAGGCTCCACGCTAGAAAAAGGAGCGCCCCCAGGCTGGTTAATGCCGCCAGCCCCGCCAGCGCCATAGCTAAAATAACCTTCCTGCGAACCGGTGTAATCACCTGCCAGAGAGGAAATCGGGACAGCGATTCAGTATTGGATGATTGAGATGACATGGGAGTAACTGAATTTCCTGATGAATTTTTACGGACGCCAAAAACGACAATTCAGGGTGGCGTTCTGAGAATTAATGTGAATAATAACCATTATCAATAACTCATCTACCCCATTCGGTTCTATTTATACCCGCATTGGTCTAAGCCACAGGGAGATAACCAGGTCATGACGGAGTCACCGCAAACGCAATCTGAAATCTCTATTCACCAGTTGGTGGTCGGGAAACCTGCAAACGATGGCAATATTCCTGCTCAGTGTGAACTGCTGCGCTGTTCGTTGCAGGAAGGTATGGATATTTTGCTCTGGAGGGGCCATTTTGCGCGGCCTGAGACGTTGCAGCTACACGACGATCTGGGCAGGATTAACTTCTCGTGCATCCTGGAAGGCACATCGCGCTTTGCGATTCAGGGACTCCGGCGCCACACCGACTGGGAGCTTGCGCGCAATCGCCATTACATTACCCATACGCCAGACTGTCGCGGCAGCGCCTCCTATTGTGGCCGATTCGAGAGCATTACCCTCTCCTTCAGCCCTGCAACCCTCGCGCTGTGGGTGCCGGATATTAGCGCGGACATTAAGAATAAGATCGACTCCCACTGCTGTTGCCAGCAGCAGCGTTGTAATGCTGAAACCCACTTAACGGCTCAGGCCTTGCGTCACGCGCTGATGCGCATGCACGGCGGCTTCAGTCATGAACAAAAGCCGTCGACGCTATGGTTGCAGGGGCAAAGTCTGGTCATGCTCAGTCTGGTGCTGGATGAACATCGCGAAGACGCCAGTTGCCTCTCCTGCCACTTCAACCCGATGGAACGCCAGAAACTGCTGCGGGCGAAGGATCTGCTGCTGGCTGATCTGACGCAAGCGCCGGGCGTCGCGGAGCTGGCCAGAGAGTCCGGTCTGAGCGTTCTCAAAATTAAGCGAGGCTTCCGCGTTCTGTTCAACAACAGCGTCTATGGCCTGTTTCAGGCTGAACGAATGCAGGAAGCCAGAAGACGCCTGGCCAACGGCAATACCTCCGTCATGACGGTGGCGGCCGATCTGGGCTATGCCAACGCCAGCCATTTCTCTGCCGCCTTCCAGAAACAGTTTGGCGTAACCCCTTCGACCTTTAAACGCGTGATGTAACCGGGGTCGCGCCCCCCTAAACTCCTCCCTGACAGAGGCCCGGATACCCCATCCGGGCCTCTGTTCTTTCCGCCTGTTACCAACCCGAAACGGGCATAAATAAACCCGTTTAGGGTAGCATCCAATTGTTAATAATTATTATTCTCATATGAGCAATGCTTTTCGGTAAGACGTGCCATCAGGAGGAAGAATGATTTCTGGCGCACCATCTCAGGATTCGCTGTTACCAGACAACCGCCACGCGGCTGATTACCAACAATTACGCGAGCGGCTCATACAGGAACTGAATTTAACGCCGCAGCAGTTACATGAAGAGAGCAACCTGATCCAGGCCGGCCTGGATTCCATAAGATTGATGAGATGGTTACACTGGTTTCGTAAAAATGGCTACCGCCTTACCCTTCGCGAGCTGTATGCCGCCCCCACGCTGGCGGCATGGAACCAGTTAATGCTCAGCCGGTCGCCTGAGAACGCGGAAGAAGAAACGCCGCCCGACGAATCATCCTGGCCGAACATGACCGAAAGTACCCCCTTCCCATTGACGCCAGTACAGCACGCCTACCTGACGGGCCGCATGCCGGGGCAGACGCTTGGCGGCGTGGGTTGCCACCTGTATCAGGAGTTTGAAGGCCATTGTCTGACGGCGTCGCAGCTGGAGCAGGCCATCACGACCTTGCTGCAACGCCACCCAATGCTGCATATCGCCTTTCGCCCCGACGGGCAGCAGGTCTGGCTACCGCAACCTTACTGGAACGGCGTCACCGTTCATGATTTACGCCATAACGACGCT
Organism: Klebsiella sp. MS 92-3; assembly: GCF_000195655.1. NCBI lineage: Bacteria > Pseudomonadati > Pseudomonadota > Gammaproteobacteria > Enterobacterales > Enterobacteriaceae > Klebsiella > Klebsiella sp. MS 92-3. The sequence goes on along the minus strand of NZ_GL882770.1, from coordinate 73,935 downwards.
GAAAGCCGCCAGGCCTATCTGGACGCACTGCGCCAGCGCCTGAGCCACCGTCTTTTACGCGTGGAAATCGGCGAAACGTTTGATTTTCAGCTGACGCTCTTGCCGGACAATCGCCACCGCCTCCATGTCAATATTGACCTGCTGATTATGGATGCCTCCAGCTTTACGCTTTTCTTCGATGAGCTTAACGCCCTGCTGGCCGGAGAATCGCTGCCGGCTATCGACACCCGCTATGATTTCCGCTCGTATTTGCTGCACCAGCAGAAGATCAATCAACCACTGAGAGACGACGCGCGCGCTTACTGGCTGGCGAAAGCATCGACGCTTCCCCCCGCGCCCGTCTTGCCGCTGGCCTGCGAACCCGCCACGCTACGTGAAGTCCGTAATACCCGACGCCGCATGATTGTCCCGGCAACACGCTGGCACGCCTTTAGCAACCGGGCCGGCGAGTATGGCGTGACGCCGACAATGGCGCTGGCGACCTGTTTTTCTGCCGTGCTGGCTCGCTGGGGCGGCCTGACGCGACTGCTGCTTAACATCACCTTATTCGACCGCCAGCCGCTGCACCCGGCGGTTGGCGCGATGCTTGCCGACTTCACCAATATTCTTCTGCTGGATACCGCCTGCGATGGCGATACCGTCAGCAACCTGGCGCGTAAAAACCAGCTCACGTTTACGGAGGACTGGGAGCATCGCCACTGGTCCGGCGTCGAATTACTCCGTGAACTCAAACGCCAGCAGCGCTACCCCCACGGCGCCCCGGTGGTATTTACCAGCAATCTGGGGCGTTCCCTCTACAGCAGCCGCGCAGAATCGCCGTTGGGCGAGCCGGAATGGGGCATCTCGCAAACGCCGCAGGTCTGGATAGATCATCTGGCGTTCGAGCATCACGGCGAGGTCTGGCTACAATGGGACAGCAACGACGCGCTGTTCCCTCCGGCGTTAGTCGAAACATTGTTCGACGCCTACTGCCAGTTGATTAACCAACTCTGCGATGACGAAAGCGCCTGGCAAAAGCCGTTCGCAGATATGATGCCCGCCAGCCAGCGCGCGATACGCGAACGGGTCAACGCCACCGGCGCCCCCATTCCCGAAGGCTTGCTGCATGAAGGCATTTTCCGTATCGCTCTGCAACAGCCGCAGGCGCTGGCGGTAACGGACATGCGTTATCAGTGGAATTATCATGAGCTGACAGACTATGCCCGCCGTTGCGCGGGCAGGTTAATCGAGTGCGGGGTTCAGCCCGGCGATAATGTGGCTATCACGATGTCGAAAGGCGCAGGACAACTTGTTGCGGTTCTGGCCGTCCTGCTGGCCGGGGCGGTTTACGTTCCGGTTTCGCTGGATCAGCCTGCCGCACGGCGCGAGAAAATCTACGCTGACGCCAGCGTCCGGCTGGTGCTCATTTGTCAGCACGACGCCAGCGCCGGGTCAGACGATATTCCCGTCCTTGCCTGGCAGCAGGCCATTGAGGCGGAGCCGATCGCCAACCCGGTAGTACGCGCCCCCACGCAACCGGCCTACATTATCTACACCTCCGGCTCTACCGGTACGCCGAAAGGGGTAGTCATTTCTCACCGGGGAGCGCTTAACACCTGTTGCGATATCAATACCCGCTATCAGGTTGGCCCGCATGACAGGGTGCTGGCCCTCTCCGCCCTACATTTTGATTTATCGGTTTACGACATTTTTGGCGTACTGCGCGCGGGCGGCGCGCTGGTGATGGTGATGGAAAATCAACGGCGCGATCCTCACGCATGGTGTGAGCTGATCCAGCGCCATCAGGTCACGCTCTGGAACAGCGTCCCGGCGCTGTTCGATATGCTGCTGACCTGGTGTGAAGGTTTCGCCGACGCCACGCCGGAAAACCTGCGCGCAGTGATGCTTTCCGGCGACTGGATCGGGCTTGACCTCCCCGCCCGTTATCGGGCCTTCCGGCCACAAGGACAATTTATCGCGATGGGCGGCGCCACCGAGGCGTCTATCTGGTCTAACGCCTGCGAAATTCACGACGTCCCCGCCCACTGGCGCTCCATCCCTTACGGTTTTCCGCTAACCAACCAACGCTACCGGGTGGTGGATGAACAGGGCCGGGACTGCCCTGACTGGGTGCCGGGTGAATTATGGATTGGCGGCATTGGGGTCGCGGAAGGCTATTTCAACGATCCCCTGCGTAGCGAGCAGCAATTTTTGACGCTCCCGGACGAGCGCTGGTATCGCACCGGCGATCTCGGCTGCTACTGGCCAGATGGCACAATCGAGTTCCTCGGTCGTCGCGACAAGCAGGTCAAAGTCGGAGGATATCGCATCGAGCTGGGCGAAATCGAAAGCGCGCTCAGCCAGCTGGCGGGGGTGAAACAAGCAACCGTTCTGGCGATCGGCGAAAAAGAAAAAACGCTGGCGGCATACGTTGTTCCTCAAGGCGAGGCTTTTTGCATTACCGATCATCGGAACCCGGCACTGCCGCAGGCGTGGCACACGCTTGCGGGAACGTTGCCCTGTTGCGCCATCTCGCCAGAGATCTCCGCAGAACAGGTAGCCGATTTCCTTCAGCATCGCCTGCTAAAACTGAAGCCGGGTCACACCGCTGGCGCCGATCCTCTCCCCCTGATGAACTCACTCGCTATCCAGCCGCGCTGGCAGGCCGTGGTGGAACGCTGGTTAGCATTTCTGGTGACACAACGGCGACTGAAGCCCGCTGCTGAAGGTTATCAGGTCTGCGCTGGTGAAGAACGCGAGGATGAGCACCCGCACTTCAGCGGACATGATTTAACGTTATCGCAAATTCTTCGCGGTGCCCGTAACGAACTGTCGTTACTGAACGACGCGCAGTGGTCGCCGGAAAGCCTGGCCTTTAACCATCCGGCCAGCGCCCCGTATATTCAGGAACTGGCGACAATTTGCCAACAGCTTGCACAGCGCTTACAGCGCCCGATACGCCTGCTTGAGGTGGGAACCCGCACTGGCCGCGCCGCAGAATCGCTGTTAGCACAGCTCAACGCCGGACAGATTGAGTATGTCGGGCTTGAGCAGAGCCAGGAGATGCTGCTGAGCGCCCGGCAGAGGCTCGCCCCCTGGCCTGGCGCCCGTCTGTCCCTCTGGAATGCAGACACGCTTGCGACGCACGCTCACTCGGCGGACATTATCTGGCTTAATAACGCCCTGCATCGTCTGCTGCCGGAAGATCCCGGGCTCCTTGCGACATTACAACAGCTTGCCGTTCCCGGCGCGCTGCTCTACGTGATGGAGTTTCGCCAGTTAACGCCGTCCGCCCTGCTCAGCACGCTCCTGTTAACCAATGGGCAGCCGGAGGCCTTGCTGCATAACAGCGCCGACTGGGCGGCATTATTTAGCGCGGCCGCCTTCAACTGTCAGCATGGCGATGAGGTCGCGGGGTTACAACGCTTCCTCGTACAATGTCCTGACAGGCAGGTGCGCCGCGATCCCCGTCAACTTCAGGCCGCCCTCGCTGGACGTCTGCCGGGGTGGATGGTGCCGCAACGGATCGTCTTCCTCGACGCCTTACCGCTGACGGCTAACGGGAAAATTGACTACCAGGCGCTGAAGCGTCGTCATACCCCTGAAGCGGAAAACCCGGCCGAAGCGGATTTACCCCAGGGCGACATTGAAAAACAGGTTGCCGCCCTCTGGCAGCAACTCTTATCAACTGGCAATGTCACCAGAGAAACCGACTTCTTCCAGCAAGGCGGCGATAGCCTGCTGGCGACCCGTCTGACCGGGCAACTTCATCAGGCAGGTTATGAAGCGCAATTAAGCGACCTGTTTAATCATCCCCGGCTGGCGGATTTTGCCGCCACACTGCGGAAAACCGACGTCCCGGTCGAACAACCATTCGTCCACTCCCCTGAAGATCGCTACCAGCCCTTTGCGCTTACCGACGTGCAGCAGGCTTACCTGGTGGGGCGTCAGCCGGGCTTTGCCCTGGGCGGCGTCGGCTCACATTTCTTTGTTGAATTTGAAATTGCCGATCTGGACCTCACCCGGCTGGAGACGGTCTGGAACCGATTAATCGCCCGCCACGATATGCTGCGCGCCATCGTGCGTGATGGACAGCAACAGGTGCTCGAACAGACGCCCCCCTGGGTGATACCCGCACACACCCTCCATACGCCTGAAGAGGCGTTGCGGGTGCGCGAAAAACTGGCGCATCAGGTACTCAACCCCGAAGTGTGGCCGGTATTCGATCTCCAGGTCGGATACGTGGACGGGATGCCTGCCCGCCTGTGGCTGTGTCTGGATAACCTGTTGCTTGACGGTCTCAGCATGCAGATCCTGCTGGCGGAGCTGGAGCACGGCTACCGCTACCCGCAACAGCTGCTTCCGCCGCTGCCCGTCACCTTCAGGGATTATCTGCAACAACCCTCGCTACAGTCGCCCAATCCAGATTCTCTGGCATGGTGGCAGGCGCAGCTTGATGATATTCCTCCGGCGCCTGCGTTGCCGCTGCGCTGCTTGCCTCAGGAGGTTGAAACACCGCGCTTCGCCCGCCTGAACGGCGCGCTGGACAGCACGCGCTGGCATCGGCTGAAAAAACGGGCGGCTGACGCCCATCTCACCCCGTCGGCCGTACTGTTGTCGGTGTGGTCAACGGTTCTCTCTGCATGGAGTGCACAGCCTGAGTTCACGCTTAACCTTACGCTTTTCGACAGGCGACCGCTGCACCCGCAAATCAACCAGATTCTGGGCGATTTCACCTCGCTGATGCTGCTGAGCTGGCATCCCGGCGAAAGCTGGCTGCACAGCGCGCAGTCACTACAGCAGCGGCTGAGCCAGAACCTCAACCACCGCGATGTGTCAGCCATCCGCGTGATGCGTCAACTGGCGCAACAGCAAAACGTGCCTGCCGTTCCGATGCCCGTCGTCTTTACCAGCGCGCTGGGCTTTGAGCAGGATAACTTCCTCGCCCGGCGTAATCTGCTCAAACCGGTCTGGGGCATCTCCCAGACGCCGCAGGTCTGGTTCGATCACCAGATTTATGAATCCGAAGGCGAACTGCGCTTTAACTGGGATTTTGTCGCCGCGCTGTTTCCTGCCGGGCAGGTGGAGCGCCAGTTTGAACAGTATTGCGCATTGCTAAACCGAATGGCCGAGGATGAAAGCGGCTGGCAACTGCCGCTCGCCGCGCTGGTGCCTCCCGTTAAACACGCAGGGCAATGCGCAGAGCGCTCACCGCGCGTATGCCCTGAGCAATCTCAGCCACACATTGCGGCGGACGAGAGCACCGTCAGCCTGATTTGCGACGCCTTCCGCGAGGTGGTTGGCGAGTCTGTCACGCCCGCAGAAAACTTCTTTGAGGCGGGCGCAACGTCGCTGAATCTGGTGCAACTGCACGTTTTGTTACAACGTCACGAATTTTCCACCCTGACGTTGCTTGACCTCTTCACCCACCCTTCTCCTGCTACCCTGGCCGATTATCTGGCCGGCGTCACCACGGTGGAGAAAACAAAACGACCTCGCCCTGTTCGCCGTCGTCAGCGGCGGATATAGCGCGAAGCAAACTGATTTTCCCCGGAACGCCATCGCGAACGCATGGCGTTCCATTGACTTTGTGAATCTTAGGAAACGGGACCGATTATGGATAACTTGCGCTTCTCTTCTGCGCCGACAGCAGATTCCATTGATGCATCGATCGCTCAACACTACCCGGACTGCGAACCTGTCGCGGTTATCGGCTACGCCTGCCATTTTCCTGAATCGCCGGATGGCGAAACGTTCTGGCAAAATCTGCTGGAAGGTCGTGAATGCAGCCGACGCTTTACGCGCGAAGAGCTTCTGGCCGTCGGTCTGGATGCCGCCATCATTGACGATCCTCATTATGTCAATATCGGTACGGTGTTAGACAACGCCGACTGCTTCGACGCCACCCTGTTTGGCTATTCGCGACAGGAAGCGGAGTCGATGGACCCGCAGCAGCGCCTATTTTTGCAGGCGGTCTGGCATGCGCTGGAACATGCCGGTTATGCCCCCGGCGCCGTCCCCCATAAGACCGGCGTTTTCGCCTCTTCCCGGATGAGTACCTACCCCGGTCGCGAAGCATTGAACGTGACAGAAGTCGCGCAGGTAAAAGGTCTGCAATCTCTGATGGGCAATGATAAAGACTATATTGCCACCCGCGCCGCGTACAAACTCAACCTGCACGGCCCGGCGTTATCGGTACAGACCGCCTGCTCCAGCTCGCTGGTTGCCGTGCATCTGGCCTGTGAAAGCCTGCGCGCAGGCGAATCCGATATGGCGGTTGCCGGCGGCGTGGCGCTCTCTTTCCCCCAGCAGGCAGGCTACCGCTACCAGCCCGGAATGATTTTCTCTCCTGATGGTCACTGTCGTCCCTTTGACGCCTCGGCTGAGGGCACCTGGGCCGGTAACGGTCTCGGCTGCGTGGTGCTGCGTCGCCTGAGAGACGCGCTGCTGTCAGGCGATCCGATTATCTCGGTGATCCTCTCCAGCGCGGTCAACAACGACGGCAACAGAAAGGTCGGCTATACCGCCCCTTCCGTCGCAGGGCAACAGGCAGTCATCGAAGAGGCGTTAATGCTGGCGGCCATCGACGACAGGCAGGTAGGTTACATTGAAACCCACGGCACCGGCACACCGCTGGGCGACGCGATTGAAATTGAAGCGTTACGCAACGTCTATGCGCCTCGCCCGCAGGATCAGCGCTGTGCGCTCGGTTCCGTGAAAAGTAACATGGGCCATCTGGATACCGCGGCGGGCATTGCCGGACTGCTGAAAACCGTTCTGGCAGTCAGTCGCGGGCAAATTCCTCCCTTACTGAATTTTCACACCCCCAACCCGGCGCTGAAACTTGAAGAGAGCCCCTTTACCATACCGGTGTCGGCACAGGCATGGCAGGACGAAATGCGCTATGCGGGCGTCTCCTCCTTTGGTATTGGCGGCACCAACTGCCATATGATCGTCGCCTCGCTGCCCGACGCGCTCAACGCGCGCCTCCCCAATACGGATAGCGGCAGAAAAAGTACCGCGCTGCTGCTCAGCGCAGCCAGCGACAGCGCGTTGCGGCGGCTGGCGACGGATTATGCCGGGGCGCTGAGAGAGAATGCGGATGCCAGCTCTCTGGCCTTCACAGCCCTGCACGCGCGCCGTCTCGATCTCCCCTTCCGCCTGGCGGCGCCATTAAACCGTGAAACCGCCGAGGCGCTCAGCGCCTGGGCCGGTGAGAAATCGGGGGCGCTGGTTTACAGCGGCCACGGCGCCAGCGGCAAGCAGGTGTGGCTGTTTACCGGCCAGGGCTCGCACTGGCGCACTATGGGTCAAACGATGTACCAGCACTCAACGGCGTTTGCCGACACGCTGGATCGCTGTTTTTCCGCCTGTAGCGAAATGCTCACGCCGTCACTGCGCGAAGCGATGTTTAACCCCGATTCGGCGCAACTGGACAATATGGCCTGGGCGCAGCCGGCGATTGTCGCGTTTGAAATCGCGATGGCGGCGCACTGGCGTGCTGAAGGACTGAAGCCAGACTTCGCCATTGGGCATTCCGTCGGTGAATTTGCCGCTGCTGTTGTCTGCGGACACTATACGATTGAACAGGTCATGCCACTGGTTTGTCGGCGCGGCGCGCTAATGCAGCAGTGCGCAAGCGGCGCGATGGTGGCGGTATTTGCAGACGAAGACACGCTGATGCCGCTGGCTCGCCAGTTTGAGCTGGATCTCGCCGCCAATAACGGTACGCAACATACGGTATTTTCCGGACCGGAAGCCCGTCTCGCAGTATTTTGCGCCACGCTCTCGCAGCATGACATTAACTATCGTCGCCTGAGCGTAACCGGTGCGGCGCACTCCGCTTTACTGGAGCCGATACTCGATCGGTTCCAGGACGCCTGCGCGGGACTGCACGCGGAGCCGGGGCAAATACCGATTATTTCCACGCTCACCGCCGACGTCATTGATGAGTCAACGCTCAACCAGGCGGATTACTGGCGCCGACACATGCGCCAGCCGGTGCGTTTTATCCAGAGTATTCAGGTGGCGCATCAGCTCGGCGCCCGCGTTTTTCTGGAGATGGGGCCCGATGCCCAGTTGGTTGCTTGCGGGCAGCGCGAATACCGCGATAACGCATACTGGATAGCCAGCGCCCGGCGTAACAAAGAGGCGAGCGATGTCCTCAATCAGGCCCTGCTCCAGCTTTACGCTGCCGGCGTCGCCCTACCGTGGGCCGACCTGCTGGCGGGCGATGGACAACGTATCGCTGCGCCATGTTATCCGTTTGATACTGAGCGTTACTGGAAAGAGCGCGTCTCCCCGGCCTGCGAGCCTGCCGACGCAGCGCTGTCTGCCGGGCTGGAGGTGGCGAGTCGCGCCGCGACAGCGCTCGATCTCCCTCGCCTGGAAGCGCTTAAACAGTGCGCCACGCGACTGCACGCCATCTACGTCGATCAACTGGTACAACGCTGTACCGGCGATGCCATTGAGAACGGCGTGGACGCCATGACCATCATGCGCCGTGGACGTCTGCTGCCCCGCTACCAGCAGCTACTCCAGCGCCTGCTGAATAACTGCGTGGTCGACGGCGATTACCGCTGCACCGACGGGCGATACGTCCGCGCCCGCCCCATTGAACATCAACAGCGGGAATCACTGCTGACGGAACTTGCCGGTTATTGTGAAGGTTTTCAGGCTATTCCCGACACCATCGCCCGTGCCGGCGATCGGTTATATGAAATGATGAGCGGCGCGGAAGAACCGGTGGCGATTATCTTCCCGCAAAGCGCCTCCGACGGCGTGGAAGTGCTGTATCAGGAATTCAGCTTTGGCCGCTATTTCAACCAAATCGCCGCCGGGGTATTACGCGGCATTGTCCAGACGCGTCAGCCCCGCCAGCCGTTGCGTATTCTTGAAGTTGGCGGCGGAACCGGCGGCACCACCGCGTGGCTGCTGCCGGAACTCAACGGCGTTCCGGCACTGGAGTACCATTTCACCGATATCTCGGCGCTGTTCACCCGTCGCGCCCAGCAGAAATTCGCCGACTATGATTTTGTGAAGTATAGCGAGCTGGATCTCGAAAAAGAGGCGCAGTCTCAGGGTTTCCAGGCACAGTCTTACGATCTTATCGTGGCAGCGAACGTGATTCACGCCACCCGCCATATTGGCCGCACGCTCGATAATCTGCGCCCCCTGCTCAAGCCGGGCGGGCGCCTGCTGATGCGCGAAATCACCCAGCCAATGCGTCTGTTTGACTTCGTTTTCGGCCCGCTGGTTCTTCCGCTACAGGATCTCGACGCCCGCGAAGGTGAGTTATTCCTCACCACCGCTCAGTGGCAACAACAGTGCCGCCACGCCGGATTCAGCAAAGTGGCGTGGCTACCGCAGGATGGCAGCCCGACCGCCGGGATGAGCGAACATATCATTCTCGCCACGCTGCCCGGTCAGGCGGTTAGCGCCGTAACATTCACCGCGCCATCAGAACCCGTGTTGGGGCAGGCGCTGACGGATAACGGTGATTATCTCGCCGACTGGTCTGATTGCGCAGGTCAGCCCGAACGGTTTAACGCCCGCTGGCAGGAGGCCTGGCGTCTGCTTTCACAGCGTCATGGCGACGCTCTGCCTGTGGAACCGCCCCCCGTCGCCGCCCCGGAGTGGCTGGGGAAGGTTCGCTTAAGCTGGCAAAACGAAGCCTTTTCCCGCGGTCAGATGCGCGTTGAAGCCCGTCATCCTGCTGGCGAGTGGCTGCCGCTATCGCCCGCCGCGCCTCTTCCTGCGCCGCAGACGCATTATCAATGGCGCTGGACGCCCCTCAACGTCGCCAGCATTGACCAACCGCTTACCTTTAGCTTCAGCGCCGGTACGCTTGCGCGCAGCGACGAGCTGGCGCAATACGGCATCATTCACGATCCGCACGCCTCTTCGCGACTGATGATTGTTGAGGAGAGCGAGGATACGCTGGCCTTAGCGGAGAAAGTGATAGCAGCGCTCACCGCCAGCGCAGCCGGATTGATTGTGGTTACTCGCCGCGCGTGGCGAGTCGAGGAAAATGAAGCACTCTCTGCATCCCATCACGCGCTATGGGCCTTGCTTCGAGTCGCGGCCAACGAACAGCCGGAACGGTTGCTTGCCGCCATCGATCTCGCCGAAAACACCCCGTGGGAAACGCTGCATCAAGGGTTGAGCGCAGTCTCACTATCACAGCGCTGGCTCGCCGCACGGGGTGACACCCTTTGGCTCCCTTCACTGGCGCCCAATACGGGATGCGCCGCTGAATTACCGGCAAACGTGTTTACCGGCGATAGCCGCTGGCATCTGGTGACCGGAGCGTTTGGCGGATTAGGCCGCCTTGCCGTGAACTGGCTCAGAGAAAAAGGGGCGCGACGCATCGCCCTGCTGGCGCCGCGCGTGGATGAGTCATGGCTACGCGACGTGGAGGGCGGGCAGACGCGCGTCTGCCGTTGTGATGTGGGCGATGCCGGGCAACTGGCCACGGTTCTTGACGATCTGGCGGCCAACGGCGGCATTGCCGGAGCGATTCATGCCGCTGGCGTATTGGCTGACGCGCCCTTGCAGGAGCTTGATGACCACCAGCTGGCTGCCGTTTTCGCGGTAAAAGCGCAGGCGGCAAGCCAGCTGTTGCAAACCCTGCGCAACCACGACGGACGCTATCTTATTCTCTACTCTTCCGCTGCCGCCACCCTCGGCGCGCCGGGTCAGAGCGCCCATGCGCTGGCCTGCGGCTACCTGGACGGGCTGGCCCAGCAGTTTTCCACCCTTGATGCGCCGAAAACGCTCTCTGTCGCCTGGGGCGCATGGGGAGAAAGCGGTCGGGCGGCCACGCCGGAAATGCTGGCGACGCTCGCCAGCCGAGGTATGGGCGCGTTAAGCGATGCCGAAGGCTGCTGGCACCTGGAACAGGCGGTGATGCGCGGCGCCCCGTGGCGACTGGCGATGCGCGTTTTTACCGACAAAATGCCCCCGTTACAACAGGCTCTGTTTAACATCAGCGCCACAGAAAAAGCCGCAACGCCGGTCATTCCTCCTGCTGATGACAACGCCTTTAACGGCAGCCTGAGCGATGAAACAGCGGTGATGGCATGGCTGAAAAAGCGGATTGCGGTTCAGCTAAGGCTGAGCGATCCGGCGTCACTGCATCCAAACCAGGATCTGTTGCAACTCGGCATGGACTCGCTGCTCTTCCTTGAACTCAGTAGCGATATTCAGCACTTCCTGGGCGTACGCATCAATGCGGAACGGGCGTGGCAGGATCTGTCTCCTCATGGACTCACGCAGCTTATCTGTTCTAAGCCAGAGGCGACGCCTGCCGCTTCGCAGCCGGAAGTGTTGCGGCACGACGCCGACGAGCGTTATGCGCCCTTCCCTTTGACGCCCATTCAGCACGCCTACTGGCTGGGGCGAACCCACCTCATTGGCTATGGCGGCGTCGCCTGTCACGTCCTGTTTGAGTGGGATAAACGCCACGATGAGTTCAATCTCGCCATACTGGAGAAAGCATGGAACCAGCTCATCGCACGCCACGATATGTTGCGTATGGTGGTTGATGCCGACGGGCAGCAGCGAATCCTGGCGACAACGCCGGAGTATCACATCCCGCGTGACGATCTGCGCGCGCTTTCCCCGGAAGAACAGCGCATCGCGCTGGAAAAACGGCGGCATGAACTGAGCTATCGCGTTTTGCCTGCCGACCAGTGGCCTCTTTTTGAGCTGGTGGTCAGCGAAATCGACGATTGCCATTACCGTCTGCATATGAACCTCGACCTTTTGCAGTTTGATGTGCAGAGTTTTAAAGTCATGATGGACGACCTGGCGCAGGTCTGGCGCGGTGAAACGCTGGCGCCGCTCGCTATTACCTTCCGTGATTATGTGATGGCTGAACAGGCGCGCCGACAGACATCGGCATGGCACGATGCCTGGGATTACTGGCAGGAAAAACTGCCGCAACTGCCCTTAGCGCCAGAGCTGCCGGTGGTTGAGACGCCCCCGGAAACGCCACACTTCACCACCTTCAAATCGACGATCGGCAAGACAGAATGGCAGGCCGTGAAACAGCGCTGGCAGCAGCAAGGCGTCACACCGTCTGCCGCGCTGCTCACGCTGTTTGCCGCCACCCTTGAGCGCTGGAGCCGTACCACAACATTTACGCTGAACCTGACGTTCTTCAATCGCCAGCCGATCCATCCGCAAATCAACCAGTTGATTGGTGATTTTACCTCCGTCACGCTGGTTGATTTTAACTTCTCAGCGCCGGTGACGTTGCAAGAGCAGATGCAACAGACCCAACAGCGCCTCTGGCAAAACATGGCGCACAGTGAAATGAACGGTGTTGAGGTGATCCGTGAGCTGGGCCGCCTGCGCGGATCACAACGTCAACCGCTGATGCCGGTAGTGTTTACCAGTATGCTGGGGATGACGCTGGAAGGCATGACTATCGATCAGGCGATGAGCCATCTGTTCGGCGAACCCTGCTATGTATTCACGCAAACGCCGCAGGTCTGGCTGGATCATCAGGTCATGGAGAGCGACGGCGAGTTGATGTTTAGCTGGTACTGCATGGACAACGTGCTGGAACCCGGCGCTGCCGAGGCGATGTTTAATGACTATTGCGCCATCCTGCAAGCCGTCATCGCCGCCCCTGAAAGCCTGAAGACTCTCGCCAGCGGCATCGCCGGGCACATTCCCCGCCGACGCTGGCCGCTGAACGCGCAGGCGGACTACGACCTGCGGGATATTGAGCAGGCGACGCTCGAATACCCCGGCATCCGGCAGGCCAGAGCGGAAATAACCGAACAGGGCGCGTTGACGCTGGATATCGTGATGGCCGACGATCCGTCGCCATCAGCGGCGATGCCTGATGAGCACGAACTTACCCAACTGGCGCTGCCGTTGCCTGAGCAGGCGCAGCTTGATGAGCTGGAGGCGACCTGGCGCTGGCTGGAGGCGCGTGCGCTACAGGGGATCGCGGCTACGCTAAATCGTCACGGCCTGTTTACCACGCCGGAGATCGCCCATCGCTTTAGCGCAATAGTACAGGCGCTGTCCGCGCAAGCGTCTCACCAGCGTCTGCTGCGCCAGTGGCTACAGTGTCTGACGGAAAGAGAGTGGTTAATCCGCGAAGGTGAAAGCTGGCGCTGCCGCATTCCGCTCAGCGAGATTCCTGAGCCTCAGGAAGCGTGCCCGCAAAGCCAATGGAGCCAGGCGCTGGCGCAGTATCTGGAAACCTGCATCGCCCGGCACGACGCCCTCTTCTCCGGGCGGTGTTCTCCGCTGGAATTGCTGTTCAACGAGCAGCATCGCGTTACCGACGCGCTGTATCGCGACAACCCCGCCAGCGCCTGTCTGAATCGCTATACCGCGCAGATTGCCGCCTTGTGCAGCGCAGAACGGATTCTGGAGATTGGCGCCGGAACCGCAGCCACTACCGCGCCGGTGCTGAAGGCCACGCGGAACACGCGGCAGTCGTACCACTTCACGGACGTCTCCGCGCAGTTCCTCAATGACGCCAGAGCCCGTTTCCATGATGAATCGCAGGTGTCTTATGCCTTGTTCGACATCAACCAGCCGCTGGATTTCACCGCCCACCCGGAGGCGGGTTACGACCTGATCGTTGCCGTCAATGTGCTCCACGACGCCAGCCATGTCGTCCAGACGTTGCGCAGATTAAAACTGTTGCTGAAAGCCGGCGGACGTTTGCTGATCGTTGAAGCGACGGAGCGAAACAGCGTATTCCAGCTGGCGAGCGTGGGCTTTATTGAGGGATTAAGCGGATACCGCGATTTCCGCCGCCGGGATGAGAAACCGATGCTCACCCGCTCCGCATGGCAGGAGGTTCTCGTTCAGGCCGGGTTTGCAAACGAGCTGGCGTGGCCCGCGCAGGAATCGTCGCCGCTGCGCCAGCATCTGCTGGTGGCGCGTTCGCCTGGCGTAAATCGCCCGGATAAAAAAGCCGTGAGCCGCTATTTACAGCAGCGCTTTGGCACCGGTCTGCCCATTTTACAGATCCGGCAAAGAGAAGCGTTATTTACGCCGCTGCATGCCCCGTCTGATACGCCGACTGAGCCAGCCAAACCCACGCCAGTTGCCGGGGGGAATCCGGCGCTGGAAAGACAGGTGGCTGAACTCTGGCAATCGCTGCTGTCTCGCCCCGTGGCAAGGCATCACGACTTTTTCGAACTGGGTGGCGACAGCCTGATGGCGACAAGGATGGTCGCGCAGCTAAACCGGAGAGGGATTGCTAGGGCTAACCTTCAGGATCTGTTCAGCCATTCGACGCTGAGCGACTTCTGCGCCCATCTACAGGCGGCTACGTCAGGAGAGGACAACCCGATACCCCTTTGCCAGGGCGACGGTGAGGAAACCCTGTTTGTCTTCCACGCTTCAGACGGCGATATCAGCGCCTGGCTGCCGCTCGCTAGCGCGTTGAACAGGCGCGTTTTCGGCCTGAAAGCAAAATCGCCGCAGCGCTTTGCCACGCTCGACCAGATGATCGATGAGTATGTCGGGTGCATCCGTCGTCAGCAGCCTCACGGCCCTTATGTGCTGGCGGGTTGGTCGTATGGCGCGTTTCTTGCGGCGGGCGCCGCACAGCGCCTGTACGCCAAAGGCGAGCAGGTTCGGATGGTGTTAATCGATCCCGTGTGCCGACAGGATTTCTGTTGCGAAAACCGGGCGGCCCTGCTGCGCCTGTTAGCCGAAGGACAAACGCCTCTGGCACTGCCCGAACATTTCGACCAGCAGACGCCCGACAGCCAGCTTGCCGACTTTATCAGCCTCGCTAAAACGGCCGGTATGGTGTCGCAAAACCTGACGCTGCAAGCGGCAGAAACGTGGCTCGACAACATCGCGCATCTGCTGCGTTTACTGACTGAGCATACGCCGGGCGAAAGCGTTCCGGTCCCCTGTCTCATGGTGTATGCCGCCGGGAGACCCGCGCGCTGGACGCCAGCAGAAACCGAGTGGCAGGGCTGGATAAACAACGCCGACGACGCTGTGATTGAAGCCAGCCACTGGCAAATCATGATGGAAGCCCCCCACGTTCAGGCTTGTGCGCAACACATTACGCGCTGGCTTTGCGCAACCTCAACGCAACCGGAGAACACGTTATGATGCCGTCCGCCTCCCCAAAACAACGCGTACTGATTGTGGGCGCCAAATTTGGCGAAATGTACCTGAATGCCTTTATGCAGCCCCCGGAGGGGCTGGAACTGGTCGGCCTGCTGGCGCAGGGAAGCGCCCGTTCAAGAGAGCTGGCTCATGCGTTTGGCATTCCGCTGTATACCTCGCCGGAACAGATAACCAGGATGCCGGATATCGCCTGTATTGTCGTGCGTTCGACCGTCGCCGGAGGAACCGGTACGCAGCTTGCCAGACACTTTCTGACGCGCGGCGTACACGTCATTCAGGAGCATCCCCTCCACCCGGATGACATCAGTTCCTTACAAACGCTGGCGCAGGAACAGGGCTGCTGCTATTGGGTAAACACGTTTTATCCGCATACGCGCGCGGGACGCACATGGCTTCGCGATGCTCAGCAGCTGCGTCGCTGCCTGGCTAAGACGCCGCCGGTAGTCCACGCCACCACCAGCCGACAGTTGCTCAACTCCACTCTGGATTTGTTGTTGCTGGCTCTGGGCGTTGATGCCGCCGCCGTGGAGTGCGACGTGGTTGGCAGCTTTAGCGATTTTCACTGTCTGAGACTCTTCTGGCCGGAGGGAGAAGCCTGCCTGCTGCTTCAGCGCTATCTCGATCCTGACGATCCAGATATGCATAGCCTTATCATGCACCGCCTGCTGCTGGGCTGGCCGGAAGGTCATCTTTCGCTGGAGGCGAGCTACGGCCCCGTCATCTGGTCATCCAGCCTGTTTGTCGCAGACCATCAGGAGAACGCCCACAGCCTCTACCGCAGACCGGAGATCCTGCGCGATCTGCTGGGTCTGACGCGCAGCGCGGCGCCCCTGAGCTGGCGCGACTGCTGCGAAACCGTCGGGCCGGAGGGCGTCAGCTGGTTGCTACACCAGTTGCGCAGCCATCTGGCGGGCGAACATCCACCAGCGGCCTGCCAAAGCGTACATCAGATCGCGTTATCACGTTTATGGCAGCAGATTTTACGTAAGACCGGCAATGCGGAGATCAGACGCCTGACACCGCCGCACCACGACCGGTTAGCCGGTTTCTACAACGATGATGATAAGGAGGCGCTGTGACGCAATCTGCAATGTGCATCCCGCTGTGGCCCGCCCGGAACGGCAATACTGCGCATCTGGTCATGTGCCCTTTCGCTGGCGGCAGCAGTAGCGCGTTTCGCCACTGGCAAGCTGAGCAACTGGCTGATTGCGCGCTTTCTCTGGTGACCTGGCCGGGGCGCGATCGCCTTCGCCATCTGGAACCGCTCAGAAGCATTACACAACTGGCGGCACTGCTGGCGAACGAGCTGGAAGCATCCGTATCGCCTGACACGCCGCTTTTACTCGCCGGGCACAGCATGGGGGCGCAGGTGGCGTTTGAAACCTGCCGACTTCTGGAGCAACGGGGGCTTGCGCCACAAGGACTGATTATTTCCGGGTGCCATGCCCCGCATCTGCATTCTGAACGCCAGCTCAGCCATCGCGATGATGCCGACTTTATCGCTGAGCTGATAGACATTGGCGGATGTTCTCCTGAACTGCAGGAAAACCAGGAATTAATGTCGCTGTTTCTTCCTCTTCTGCGCGCTGATTTTTACGCCACCGAGAGCTATCACTACGACTCGCCCGACGTCTGTCCGCCGCTGCGCACGCCTGCGCTGTTATTGTGCGGCAGCCACGATCGCGAAGCCTCCTGGCAGCAGGTCGATGCCTGGCGTCAGTGGCTGAGCCACGTTACAGGCCCGGTGGTGATTGACGGCAATCATTTCTATCCCATTCAACAAGCCCGGTCCTTTTTTACGCAGATTGTCCGCCATTTTCCCCACGCATTTTCTGCAATGACCGCGTTGCAAAAACAGCCCAGTACTTCAGAAAGGTGACGCATGAATTCTTCCTTTAAATCTCTGATTGAACAGTATCCCTTACCCATTGCCGAACAGTTGCGCCACTGGGCGGCCCGTTATGCCTCGCGAATTGCCGTCGTTGATGCAAAGGGGTCGTTAACCTACAGCGCGCTTGATGCACAAGTTGACGAACTTGCCGCAGGTCTGTCATCACTGGGTTTGCGTTCGGGGGAGCATGTAATTGTGCAGCTTCCCAACGACAACGCGTTTGTTACCCTGCTGTTCTCCTTGTTAAGACTGGGCGTTATCCCCGTGCTGGCGATGCCCTCGCAACGGCCGCTGGATATCGACGCGCTGATTGAGCTGGCGCAACCCGTCGCTTACGTTATTCACGGGGAAAACCACGCAGAGCTGGCCCGACAGATGGCGCACAAACACGCCTGCTTGCGTCATGTTCTGGTCGCTGGAGAGACCGTGAGCGACGATTTTACGCCGCTCTTCTCCCTTCACGGTGAGCGACAGGCATGGCCGCAGCCTGATGTTTCCGCCACCGCGTTGTTGTTGCTCTCAGGCGGCACAACCGGCACGCCCAAACTCATCCCGCGCCGACATGCCGACTATAGCTATAACTTCAGCGCTTCTGCTGAACTGTGCGGCATCAGCCAACAGAGCGTGTATCTCGCCGTCCTCCCGGTGGCGCATAACTTTCCGCTGGCCTGCCCCGGTATTCTGGGAACGCTTGCCTGCGGCGGAAAAGTGGTGCTGACCGACAGCGCCAGCTGTGATGAGGTGATGCCTTTAATCGCGCAGGAAAGAGTGACTCACGTCGCCCTGGTTCCGGCGCTGGCGCAATTATGGGTGCAGGCCAGGGAGTGGGAAGACAGCGACCTTTCGTCGCTGCGCGTCATTCAGGCAGGCGGCGCCCGGCTCGACCCGACGCTTGCTGAGCAGGTTATCGCCACCTTTGACTGTACCCTGCAACAGGTTTTCGGTATGGCGGAAGGCCTGCTCTGTTTTACCCGGCTGGACGATCCGCATGCCACCATTCTCCACAGCCAGGGGCGCCCGTTGTCCCCTCTGGATGAAATCCGCATCGTTGATCAAGACGAGAACGACGTCGCGCCGGGCGAAACCGGGCAATTGTTAACGCGCGGCCCTTATACCATTTCGGGCTATTACCGCGCCCCTGCCCACAACGCGCAGGCCTTTACCGCGCAAGGGTTTTACCGCACAGGCGACAATGTCAGGCTGGATGAGGTAGGGAACCTGCACGTTGAGGGACGCATAAAAGAGCAGATCAACCGCGCCGGAGAAAAAATAGCCGCGGCTGAAGTGGAATCGGCACTGCTGCGTTTAGCGGAAGTGCAAGATTGCGCGGTGGTCGCCGCGCCGGACACGCTGCTTGGCGAGCGGATTTGCGCGTTTATCATCGCGCAGCAGGTGCCAACTGACTATCAGCAGTTGCGTCAACAACTGACCCGTATGGGGCTCAGCGCGTGGAAAATTCCTGACCAAATCGAGTTTCTGGACCACTGGCCGCTCACCGCCGTCGGCAAGATAGACAAAAAACGCC
>NZ_GL882770.1:34465-55244 GCF_000195655.1 Klebsiella sp. MS 92-3 | reverse complement strand
AATTCACCATTGTCGGTATTTTTTGCGTTTCGCCGTCTTACAGGGACTCACAACAATGAAAATGACACGGCTTTATCCTCTGGCCTTGGGGGGATTATTGCTCCCCGCCATTGCTAATGCCCAGACTTCACAGCAAGACGAAAGCACGCTGGTGGTTACCGCCAGTAAACAATCTTCCCGCTCGGCATCAGCCAACAACGTCTCGTCTACTGTTGTCAGCGCGCCGGAATTAAGCGACGCCGGCGTCACCGCCAGCGACAAACTCCCCAGAGTCTTGCCCGGGCTCAATATTGAAAATAGCGGCAACATGCTTTTTTCGACGATCTCGCTACGCGGCGTCTCTTCAGCGCAGGACTTCTATAACCCCGCCGTCACCCTGTATGTCGATGGCGTCCCTCAGCTTTCCACCAACACCATCCAGGCGCTTACCGATGTGCAAAGCGTGGAGTTGCTGCGAGGCCCACAGGGAACGTTATATGGCAAAAGCGCTCAGGGCGGGATCATCAACATCGTCACCCAGCAGCCGGACAGCACGCCGCGCGGCTATATTGAAGGCGGCGTCAGTAGCCGCGACAGTTATCGAAGTAAGTTCAACCTGAGCGGCCCCATTCAGGATGGCCTGCTGTACGGCAGCGTCACCCTGTTACGCCAGGTTGATGACGGCGACATGATTAACCCCGCGACGGGAAGCGATGACTTAGGCGGCACCCGCGCCAGCATAGGGAATGTGAAACTGCGTCTGGCGCCGGACGATCAGCCCTGGGAAATGGGCTTTGCCGCCTCACGCGAATGTACCCGCGCCACCCAGGACGCCTATGTGGGATGGAATGATATTAAGGGCCGTAAGCTGTCGATCAGCGATGGTTCACCAGACCCGTACATGCGGCGCTGCACTGACAGCCAGACCCTGAGTGGGAAATACACCACCGATGACTGGGTTTTCAACCTGATCAGCGCCTGGCAGCAGCAGCATTATTCGCGCACCTTCCCTTCCGGTTCGTTAATCGTCAATATGCCTCAGCGCTGGAATCAGGATGTGCAGGAGCTGCGCGCCGCAACCCTGGGCGATGCGCGTACCGTTGATATGGTGTTTGGGCTGTACCGGCAGAACACCCGCGAGAAGTTAAATTCAGCCTACGACATGCCGACAATGCCTTATTTAAGCAGTACCGGCTATACCACCGCTGAAACGCTGGCCGCATACAGTGACCTGACCTGGCATTTAACCGATCGTTTTGATATCGGCGGCGGCGTGCGCTTCTCGCATGATAAATCCAGTACACAATATCACGGCAGCATGCTCGGCAACCCGTTTGGCGACCAGGGTAAGAGCAATGACGATCAGGTGCTCGGGCAGCTATCCGCAGGCTATATGCTGACCGATGACTGGAGAGTGTATACCCGTGTAGCCCAGGGATATAAACCTTCCGGGTACAACATCGTGCCTACTGCGGGTCTTGATGCCAAACCGTTCGTCGCCGAGAAATCCATCAACTATGAACTTGGCACCCGCTACGAAACCGCTGACGTCACGCTGCAAGCCGCGACGTTTTATACCCACACCAAAGACATGCAGCTTTACTCTGGCCCGGTCGGGATGCAGACATTAAGCAATGCGGGTAAAGCCGACGCCACCGGCGTTGAGCTTGAAGCGAAGTGGCGGTTTGCGCCAGGCTGGTCATGGGATATCAATGGCAACGTGATCCGTTCCGAATTCACCAATGACAGTGAGTTGTATCACGGTAACCGGGTGCCGTTCGTACCACGTTATGGCGCGGGAAGCAGCGTGAACGGCGTGATTGATACGCGCTATGGCGCACTGATGCCCCGACTGGCGGTTAATCTGGTCGGGCCGCATTATTTCGATGGCGACAACCAGTTGCGGCAAGGCACCTATGCCACCCTGGACAGCAGCCTGGGCTGGCAGGCGACTGAACGGATGAACATTTCCGTCTATGTCGATAACCTGTTCGACCGTCGTTACCGTACCTATGGCTACATGAACGGCAGCAGCGCCGTCGCGCAGGTCAATATGGGTCGCACCGTCGGTATCAATACGCGAATTGATTTCTTCTGATTATTGTAAAAGGGATACCGAAAAGGTATCCCTTTTACACCACTAGTTAAAACCAGTAACTCAGCAGAGTCGCAAAAAATATTAATCCATAGTGATTATTTAAACAATGAAATTGCGATTAGGACAAATAGATTTAACTTTCTCGTTCCTTTCTCTCCTTATACTAAAGAAATAATCATATCAAAATAAAAATTCACAACAGTGCAACATTAAAAACACAACCAACAAACAATCCTATATACAAGGCACATCTCCAGAATATAAAAGCACAGACAAACAACCTAAAAAAACAACCCGAATTAATAAAACCTTTACAATTACACACCCTCAACTCAAAACAATTTCGAAAACTCAAAGATTTCATCGGCAAAAACAGTCATTAACACATATATTTTTTGAAATTCTGTAGAGTAAAACTGATATAAAGCATTTATCATATTAACATATCAATAAGTGCAAACTTAAAAATCAAAAGTTAGGGTTCAGTAAAACCAATTCGCCACAAAAAAAACCACCCCATACATATAAATTATTTTATAGGTAAAATAGATTATATATTCTCATAGCTACCACAAACTATACTAGCCTGAACTATATTTATTCTTCTGCAATCAATGCATACATAACACAAATATCACTCAGGTACACTACTCAAACCACGCTGGGATTTTTCCTCAAGTTATAATCATCACCCCGAAAATCATTCGGCATTTACTCATTAAATAGTCACCCCATAGGCCTGTACATGTTTACTCAGAAATATACATCCTTTTCTCTGTCACAAACCCTCTGATTAATCATAAATAAATACTTGTGACACCAATCTTTTTCCTTAACGGAACGAATTGTTGTGTAGAAGGAGATAATATTATGTCAAAAAAATATCAGCCATTGCTTATAACTCATTATATGTCAACATGGGTCACTATAACGGAAGCAGTTGAGATCACTACCAAAGCCATAAAACAAAAAATTACTCCTAGCGATATTTATCGTCATGCCTTGAGTGGCAACATCCTACTATCGGTCTATTTCCAGTCTCCTGTGATACTTAAGAAGATACAAACTTTTAATGGAAAAATAAAATTCAGGCAGTTTGAGGGAGACCTACTTGATAAACTATGCATGCTTGACAGGGACGGTTTTATTTATGGTCAAAATTTAAGACTCTGTACAGAAGCCAGATATGTTTGTCCTGTGCAACAAATTATAGATACCCCCCTGATAGGCTATGAATATGTTTTGATTCAGCGCATACTGGCACGTGAACTTAAATTCCCCTCCCCAATTGTGGGGGCAAGAAAAACTAACCATGGTATTATAGTAAGATTTTCAGAGGAGCTTTTTCAAATTTTCGAAACGATGAGTTGGAAAGAACGCGTAGAAAAACAAATTTCCAGACTACCTAAAAACACAGCATTAGATGTCATAAAAAAACTAACAGAAGTGACGACCATAAAATATAATCACAATGGGTGTTTTCCTCTTTATACATTACCGCCTGATGCCTGTTTTGTTATTCGCCACACCGAAGTCGAAAGACTAATTAATTTATACAAAAAAAGGGAGAGTCATCCCATTTCACCTTCCCGTATGACAACACCGTTATCACGCCTGTTTTGGCTGGCCTGCAAGCACAATGATATTATCAGCCCACTGCTGAATCATCCCTATAAGCTCCTTTCTATTTTTGAACAATGGGCATCAGGCGATGGCATCGGGGAAAAACTGGACGCTGAAACACTGAAAAATGCGCTGAAGCGTGGTTCGCCATCTTCGACATCCTTATCCGGCTAATACCATCCCCATTTGTAATGGCCGACAACCCTAAATAAGGGTTTTGCATCCCTTATTTAGGGCTCACCAGCTTTCTCTCAGGCTTCCACTGTGTTTTTTTATTCTCCGGCCACCGTTTATTTCAGTCACAGGAGGATATATGACATCTTATCAGTTACTACGCCTCAGACAGGTTGAGCAAAAAACAGGGCTGAAGCGTTCACAGATATACCTTTATATGAAAGAGGGTGCATTTCCCCGTTCAATAAAAATAGGCCCTGCTAGTGTTGCCTGGCTCGAGTCTGAGATTGACGAGTGGATCAACAAAAAGTTATCTGACCGATAAAGACGCAATGAGGAGAAGATGATGAACATTAATATCCCGGCACTCATAAACTTCGATCCTGCAGGTATAAAAAAAAGCACCTGCATGTATATTTCAGACCTGCCCGGTATTGTGCTATATGACACTATACCATTCACTGAATATTCAGCTGAATTACTGAGTACTTATTCAGTTAAGGAGTCAATTTCATGCTTCCATCCCTGAATCATATTATATTAACCGTTGCTCTTCAGGCGCTACGGGAAGGAAATATTCATCACTGCGAAACTATGGGATTCACTTACGATGAAATGAATTTGCTCGGTTGCTTATCAATAAACGATCTTATCACCCTCAGTCAGGCACCTTTACCGCTTGTCGATATTACTATCCGCCATGATGTCCTGCAAAAATTACTGGCATCATCCCACGAGGAAAACAGGCGTCAGGAACAACTGAACAGAGCTGTCAGGCTGGGGGGCTCAATCGCACTGATGAACCGTTATTTCGGGGTTGGCTCCAGAGAAACCTGTGCACGCCGCCGGTTACTCGGTGTCTCCGTTCCAAACGGGAGAACACCCATTCCGGATGAAGAAACCGATGCTGCAATCTGGCATCAGTGGCAAAAATATCGGGTCGAAAACATTGATTCCCCGGAGGCGCTGGACGCCATGATGCTGGTTACAGAAAACCTTTCATCGTGTACTGCCCCCTCGCTGACCGTTGTCTGGAACTGCATCACGCATTGCGAAAGAAAGAACACGGTAAGGAGAATACAACGTGCCAGATGAAATCGATCGCGATCAGGCGTTTAATGAACGGTGCCTAGAAGCACTGATTGAACAAAGCCGGTTAAGACCCACACCGACACCTTCCCTGCAGCACTGTCGATTATGCGGCAAGGCTATTCCGGAAAAACGCCGTCAGACGCTGCCGGGTGTAACAACCTGTACTGACTGTCAGTCGATACTGGAGAAACGCAGACGTTAAATCTGTATGTGCGGAGGAGAATAGCTCCGCACATTTTAATATGCACCAGCCGGCTTGTTTTCAGGTTCCCGTGCCTCCATGTCATGGATGAATAACCTGCTCACATCTCCTGCTGTGGCAATCCTTTTTTACAGTCAGTACACCAGAGGTCAGACATGAACAAACCGGCAAACAAGATGGAATTCGTCAGAAAACTGCGGTAAATAAATGACGGCAGCCTGCTGGAAAAGGTTGTCGGGCATATGGAAGAAAAGCTCACAGGGAATGAGCTTGAAATGCTTTATGCCGCAGCAGATTATCGCCGCGCAGAGATTGTAATGAACCAGTACTTTGATAAGGTTCCCGGTAATGCCTGGAAATATGTCAGATAACTCTGTGTTTTTTATGCAACAGGTACAGACGGATACCACTGCGGCATGAAAACGAATTTCACCACCCGGCCCGGTAAGTATCGGCCTAAGTGGCCAGGAAACGTTTAACCAGATTAAAGACCGTCCCTTACAACAAAAGGGACTACTGTATTCCTGTCTTTCACGCCTTACACATTATTGTCGTTACCAAATTCAGCCACAGAGACAGCATACAACCCCATCTGAAATATAAAGAAAGTCTTCCTCCGGATGTTTAATTTAACCTGATAATAATCAACAAATATTATTATCAGCCCGCCCGTCATCATTCATGCACACACACACCGTGCCAGTAATACGTTAATTTCACATACTTTTTTATCATTCCTTCCGGTATTTATTTTCCCGTTAAAATTTCATTACCCCTCCTGCATCCTGACCATGCTCTTTAACAATATGGAGCGGGCTGTCACACAACCATAATTCAGGGTGCCGCTGAATGTTCTCGCTGACCCGTTAAAACCGGAATGCAGGATCGGAATGTGATCGAAGAAATCATCTTCAACAATTTTAATTAAACGAGGACACTATGAGAAAGCCTGTTTATTACGCGTATGTTGCCCAGGAAAGTCATCCGGACTCTCAGGGTGAGAAAAATACCTGGTGGACAAAGGTCGGAGTCGCCTTTCCCCACCACGGTAAATCCGGTCTGAATATTGTCCTGACGCCCGGTATTGCCGTTTCCGGCAAACTGGTCCTGCTTGAGCCCCGGGAGGAAAATAATCCACCACAGAATACGGGCCCCATCGAAACCGTGTCGTAACCACCCTTAATTCTGTTCCCACGGCATGCAGTATCAGCAGACCCTGCATGTCACTTGTTTACTGAGGTCACCATGCTTTCCACCACAGCCTTTCTGGCGATAGCCATGCAGTGCGCCGCCAGCATTCATCCGTCCACGGCATTCGACGTGGCACGGGTGGAATCCGGTTTTAACCCTTATGCCATCGCTGAGATTGTCCCGAAGGCCGGCCCCTCTTTCGGCGATCAACACATTATTTCTCACCTGCCAGCCAGCCGGGGAGATGCAGAGCATATTCTCCGTCGCCTGTCAGCACAGGATCGCCGTTACTCTGTCGGGCTGATGCAAATCACCAGCACCAATTTCCGCCATTATGGTGTGTCCGCCACAGAGCTACTTGATCCCTGTACCAATCTGTCCGTCTTCGAACACATTCTCAGAGACTGCTACCGGCGCGGCGGCACGCTGAAAAGGGCGCTGAGTTGTTATTATTCCGGCAATTTCAGTACCGGGCAACAACCTGAAACGGCGTTTTCCGGAACGAGCTATATCCAGCGAATCGGTTATCCGCCGGGATCATCCCGCTATGCGGTCCCCGGAACCCGTGAGGACAAATCATCAGTTGCCGTTCCCCTGAAAACCGCCCCTGCCAGTGACTCATCCCGTCACCACGTGTTCTGGCCCGGAGTCGTCGTCCGTGGCGTCCCTGCGAAACTCCGCCAAGAAAAAATCTTCATCGCACCTTTCTCCGCGCCGTCAGTGCGCCGGAGTTTCTCCCTGTCACCCCGTGAGGAGGAGGAATAATGATACTTTTCCGCAAGCTAAAAGCTGTGGTCCCCCCCGTTTCGGCCTGTACGCTGACGACTTTTTCTGCAACCCCGGCACTGGCCGACGGATTTCAGCGGGCAAATACTGTCATGCAAAAAGTGTCAACCGGGCTGCATGGTCTGGCGGCAATCACGATCACCGTGGCCGTGATCTGGATTGGCTATAAGACCCTGTGGAAAGGCGAGAGCCTGTCGCAGTGCGGCTACATCATCATTGGCGGCATTTTAATTGGCGGAGGCAGTGAAATCGGCGCTCTGCTGATGAGCTAAGAGGCTGAACATATGGCAAAGCTGCTCAAGGCAATGAAACGCCCGGCGGCGCTGTGGGGGGTGCCAATGGTGCCCCTGCTGGCTGTCACGGGTGTAACCATCATCGTTGCTATCTGGACTTCCGTCGCTCTCCTGTTCTTACTTCCTGTGCAATTTCTGGTGATGAAGTCCCTTACCAGAAATGAACCGATGCGGTTCAATCTGATTGCCGTATGGCTGAGAGCGAAGGGAAAGCCGGTAGCAAACCGTTTATTTGGCGCAACAACATTTATGCCCGTTGAGCATGATGATGTTGATATCAAGGAGTTTCTCGACGCCATGAAACTAAATCAGTGTGCCACCATCAAGAAGTACATCCCGTACTCATCGCACATTCATCAGCATGTGGTTCGTTCCCCTAAGAGCGATCTGTACTGCACCTGGGAATTGATGGGAACGCCGTTCGACTGCGAGTCTGACGAGTCGCTCCAGTTCGGGACGAACCAGTTACACGGGCTAATCCGCTCATTCGAAGGTATGCCAGTTACTTTCTATATCCATAACGACCGCAATACGTTTACCGACAATCTTCATAAAGATTCCGGCAACCCGTATGCCGATGAAGTTAGCCGTCTTTACTACGCTTCTGTCGGTCTGTTCCGGCGCAACCGCCTGTTCCTGACGGTCTGCTATCGCCCGTTTGTCAGCCTTGAAAAAGCAGAACGCAAACGGATGAAAGACAGCCAGAAACTAAAGGAGCTGGACGGTGCTTTGCTGGAAATGCTGGAAATAAAAAGCACGCTCGATACCGCGCTGTCGCGCTATGGTGCGCGACCTCTCGGTACGTTTACCGAAGGAAACGCGGTGTTTTCGTCGCAACTGGCTTTCTATGAATATCTGCTAACGCACCAGTGGCGAAAAGTGCGCGTCACCCGTACCCCGGCCTATGACGTGATGGGGGCGGCGGCGTTGTTCTTTTCGGCTGAATCCGGGCAGATAAACCACGCCAACGGTACGCAATATTTCCGGGGGCTGGAGGTTAAAGAGTTCGCCGAAGAGACCGCCACGGGGATGATGGACTCCCTTCTTTACGCCCCCTGCGATTACGTGATCACGCAGTCCTATACATGCATGTCACGCGAGGAAGCGAAGAAAGCCATTAAGCGTACCCGCCGCCTTTTGATGAGTGCCGACGACGATGCTGTTTCCCAGCGGCTGGATCTGGATGTGGCG
Source organism: Klebsiella sp. MS 92-3 (assembly GCF_000195655.1). Taxonomy (NCBI): domain Bacteria; kingdom Pseudomonadati; phylum Pseudomonadota; class Gammaproteobacteria; order Enterobacterales; family Enterobacteriaceae; genus Klebsiella; species Klebsiella sp. MS 92-3. The sequence continues at coordinate 46,615 of NZ_GL882770.1, read as the reverse complement.
CTTGACCTGCTGACATCGGGGAAAATCGCTTACGGCAAGCACCATTTTTCCATCATGGTGTATTCCCCGTCGCTGGAAAGCCTGGTTGCTGATACGAATGAAATCAGTAACGCGCTGAACAACATAGGGATAACGCCTGTTCCGGCAGAAATATCGCTTTCAGCGGCGTATATGGCGCAACTGCCAGGCAACTACAACCTGAGGCCACGTAAAGGGGAGCTGAGTAGCCAGAACTTTGTGGAGCTGGCCGCGCTCCATAATTTCTATCCGGGCAAGCGCGATAAAGCCCCCTGGGGGGATGCGATGGCTTTACTGCGCACCCCGTCAGGCGATGGCTACTATATCAACCTGCATAACACACTGGCAGATAAGGACGAATTCAACGAGAAGAACCCGGCCAGTACCTGCATCCTCGGTACGAACGGTTCGGGTAAAACCATGTTGATGACGTTCTTTGAGATCATGCAGCAGAAATACGGGCGCGAGGATAGCTTCTCCCCGGATGCCAAAACCAAACGGCTGACAACCGTTTACCTCGATAAAGACCGGGGCGCAGAGATGAACATCCGGGCGCTGGGTGGCCGTTACTATCGGGTTATCAGTGGTGAGTCTACAGGGTGGAACCCGTTCTCGTTGCCAGCAACCAAACGCAATATCAATTTCATCAAGCAACTGATGAAAATCCTTTGTACCCGTAACGGCTCGACGATCTCCCCACGCGATGAACGCCGTCTGAGTGATGCGGTCAATGCTGTGATGAATGACGAGCCGCAATATCGCGTCTACGGCATTACCCGAATGCTGGAAAATTTGCCTGAGCCGGCTACGAAAGAAGCCCAGGAAAACGGCCTTAGCATTCGGTTGTCACAGTGGGCGCAGGGCGGTGAGTTCGGCTGGGTGTTTGATAACGAGTCTGACACGTTCGATATCAGCAACTGCGATAACTTCGGCATCGACGGAACGGAGTTCCTGGACGATGCAAGCGTATGTGCGCCAATCTCGTTTTATCTGCTGTACCGCATTACCAGCCTGCTTGACGGGCGACGCCTGGTCATTTTCATGGATGAATTCTGGAAGTGGTTACGCGACCCGGTGTTTAAGGACTTTGCTTATAACAAGCTGAAAACCATCCGTAAGCTGAACGGGATGCTGGTCGTCGGTACTCAATCCCCGGCAGAGATCATCAAAGATGATATCGCCCCGGCAGTGATTGAGCAGTGCGGGACACAGATTCTGGCGGCGAACCCCAACGCCGACCGCGCACACTATGTTGACGGTATGAAGTTTGAACCGGAAGTGTTCGACGTGGTGAAAGGGCTTGACCCGCAAGCCCGCCAGTATGTTGTGGTGAAAAATCAGTTCAAGCGCGGCGATACCAAACGTTTTGCCGCTCGTGTCACGCTCGACCTGTCGGGTATCGGCAGATACACCAAAGTCATGAGCGGCGATGCCCCCAACCTCGAAATATTCGAATCGATTTACCGGGAAGGAATGCAGCCTCATGAATGGCTCGATACCTACCTGGCTAAAGCGCTCTGACCCAAAGGAGATATACGATGAAAACTCGCTTTCGTACTCTTATTCTGGCTTGCGTCATTGCAAGCCCACTGGCTCATGCTGGTATTCCCGTCGCTGTTGATGCTGACCCTATGCGGGACGTGCAGTGGGCGCAGGAGTTAAAACGCTGGATGGAAACGGCCAGACACTACCAGTCACAAATACAGGCATATAAAGACCAACTGGCGACGGCCACTGGCGTTCGTGATATTGCTGATTTTGTTGACCAGGCCAAAGGCCTGAAAGCTGACCTTGAAAAGCTGCGTAAGCCCGGACAGGCACTGAATGACCTGCTTCTCTCCGGCGGTTCCTCCGGGCAGTTCGATGCGTTGTACGAGAAGTATAAAATTTTCGACACCTGCAACACTGCGCAATCGGGGAGTTATGCCAACGTATGCAAGCAGCAGGTCATCAACAAGGCTATCCAGCTTGAGCAAACCGACGAGGTTCAGAACCAGGTAAGCCAGACCCTGGGGGAAATAAACAGTCTCTCCAACAGGGTAGCGTTAGCCAAAGATTCGAAAGAATCTCAAGACCTTGCAAACAGTATTCAGCTAAAATCTGTCATGCTGAACACGCTTACCACCCAATGGGAAATGAGCGTGAAAGCAGCAGAGAAGCGCGAAAATGCGCTAGAAGCGGAGCGTGTTAAGCAGTGGAATCAGCAGCAGTTAAACGCGCCAACTGCTGACCTTAATAATTTATGAGGTATTTATGTTATCAAAAAAAATTATTTTAATTTCGACGATCACCCTGTGCTTTTCTATTGTTGGATGCAAAGAGGAAGCTAAAACAACAAAATGGTATAGGGATCACCCTGACGAATTAAAACTAGCTTATGAAAAGTGCCAAAAGAGTGGTGACGCTTCTGATAATTGCAAGAATGCAAATGAAGCCCACTATCAAATCAAGCAGCTAAACGCACCAACTCCAGACTTAAATAATTTAGAGGAGTAATATATGAGTGGCGGTCTTTTTGTTGGGGTTGAGAAATACCTGATAGGAGGAATTACAGACGCCACAAAGAGATTGATGATGTCGTACTCTTCTATGATGATGGGGTTGGCAGCAGCGTCAGCTACCATCTACATCATGTGGCGTGGATACCAGACTTTGGCTGGTAAGCTATCTACGCCTATGGAAGACACGATGTGGGACATCATGAGGATGGCGATCATCCTGTCCTTCGTGGCTAATTTAGGCGGCTACCTCGATGGCGTTATTGATGCCATAAACGGAATAAAGGAGGGTTTTTCTGGTAGTGATAATATATGGCAGTTATTAGACACCCTATGGAATAAGGCTAAAGTGTTAGGGAAAACGCTACATGACATGGATAATTCTACATATGTAAAAGATGAGGGAATGACTGCTCAATTTTGTGTATGGCTTGGAATATTCGCACTTATGATTCTAGCGGGCTTTGTTTCAATGGTTGCCGAAGTAATGATTCTACTATTAGGAATAACTGCACCTATTTTCATATTCTGCCTTATGTATGGTTTCCTCCGCCCCATGTTCAATAACTGGTTGCAAAATATATTTGCAGGAATATTAACAATTCTATTTACCGCTCTCTCATTGAGAATTGTAGTGAATTACTTGAATCTCGTTCTTAATAAGGCGACGAAGGTAGCAGACAGTTCAACAATTGTTGAACTTGGTGCTCAAGTCTGCCTTGCAGGTATTTTCGCTGCAATACTGGTGTATATTTCCGCTAAGGTAGCCGCAGCTCTGGCCGGGGCAAGCGCTACCGTATCCATGCAGGGGCTGGCCGCTGTAGGTATCGGTGCGGCTGCTTTTGGTGCCGGGAAGCTAGCCGGGGGTGCAGTTAAAGAAACCAAACGTTCCGCCCAGGACAACATTCAGGGCTGGAAGGATGCGAATGCAGGTAAGCCCGGCAAGCCCGGAGGTGAGTTAGGCTATAACGCATCTAAAGCGCGGAAGTACGCGATTGAGCAGATGATAGCCCGGAACGAAGCGCGGAGGCTGGCACAGTCGAGAGAATCCGCGGTTAAGAAGTTCAACAGCTAGGCCAGACGTCTCCCGTCCATCCCCCCGAAATATCATCATATGAAAATATAATTATATTTTCATATATCTAATTTAGTTGAGGAAATCATTGATGAAACGCTTGATTGCGCTGGCTTTGCTGTGCGCGCTTTCTGGCTGCGCCCAGAACACGCCTCCCTCTGCCTTTAGCGGTAAGGGAGAACCCGTAAACACCCCTCAAATTATGGCGGAGTTAAACAGTCATGAGTGAACAGAAATTAATAGCTGAATCCCGCACTTTTGAGCAGCAAATGATTGAGCGGGATAAACGCGCCACAAAAGCCGGTTTTGTTGTTGGCGGTATGGGTCTGCTGATTGCGGTACTGGCGCTCGTCGCCGTGGTCGTGATGTTGCCGCTGAAACAGACGGACGTTGAGCTGTATACCTTGGATAACCACACAGGACGGGTGGAACACGTTACCCGGACATCGAAAACCAGCCTGACCGCAACAGAAGCCTATCAAAAGGCGATGGCCGCAAACTACGTCAAAGTGCGTGAGCGGTATGTCTATCCCTCTTTGCAGGACGACTACGAGACGGTACAGGTCTACAACGCTCCCCAGGTAAACGATGACTATCTGGCGCTTTACGCCGGAAAAAACGCCCCAGACAAGGTTTATAAGAACGGGGCGCACACCGTGAAAGTGGAGATCTTGTCCAACCAGATCACCGATGCGACAGCCCCTGATAGGGTCGCCACCATCCGCTACAAGAAGATTATCCGCCGTCTGGCTGATAACAGCACCCGCAACGAATATTGGGATGCCCGGTTCACGTTCCATTCTAACCCTGACAAGGAAATGAGCGATGCGGAACGCGAGATCAACTACTTCGGCTTTACCGTCACCAGTTGGCAGACCGACCGCGAAATCCGGGGAGGTGAATGATGAAAAAGTTAACGTTTACCGCACTGGCACTGATGATGTGCGGCGCGGCATGGGCTGCGGCCATACCGCAGGCAAGCCGCTATGACTCCCGCGTGCAGCAGGTTATCTATAACCCGCAGAACGTCACTGTCGTTAACACCAAACCCGGCTTTATGACAACGCTAGTCTTTGATAACGATGAGGCGGTCATAAGCGCCAAACCTGGCTTTGATGAGGCGTGGGAAGCCACGCCGGATGCAAACCGGGTCAACGTTCGCCCGGTCGCGCTCACGCAGGGAGCGCCCGGAGAAGATGGCAACACAACGCAGGTCGTGATCCCCCCGAACAGCCGGGACTGGCATACCAATATGCTGGTTGTCACCAGTAAGCGCCTGTACAACGTCGAGCTGAACGTCATCGATGATAAATCGGCACAACAACCCGCTTTCCAGGTGAGCTATCGCTATCCGGGCGAAGAACGGGACAAAGCGAGCCGGGAGGCGACGGCCAGACAGCGCGAGTGGGAGCAGAAACAGCAACAGGCCAGCGTCCAGAAAGCGCTGAACTCGGCGCAGACGCCCCGCAACTGGAGTTACACCAAATATCCGGGCAAAGGCAGTTTCAACATTGTTCCCGATTTTGCTTACGACGATGGCCGCTTTACGTTCGTGGGCTTCTCCCCGTCTAAGTCCATTCCTTCCGTCACCAAAGAGCTGAACGGCAAAGAGCATGTGGTTAACAGCAGTATCCAGAAGAAAGGCGATTTCACCGTACTGGTGATTCAGGAGGTGACGCCACGCCTAGTACTGCGTTCCGGTAATGCCGTTGTGGGTCTGGAAAATAGCGGATTTGGCAAGGTACACGCCGCCGATGGTTCCACCGTATCCCGGCAGGTGGAAAGAGTGGAAAAACCGGAATCCAATTAACCTATAAAAATATTTTTATAAAAGGAAACGTGCATATGAACGACGAAAACAAAATGCCTGTGCCGGATGAAGCGCAGGCATTCCCGGCACACGCTGAGGATGATATTGCCACGCTTGAGCGGGAAGCCCGCGCTAAAAGGGAGGCCGAGCTTCTCAATGCGCAGGACGACGAAGAGAAAGACCCGGTACAACCCGCCGTTAACAAGCTGAAAAAGCGCAAACGGGGCAAAGCAACCGCCTTTCTTGCCATTGTCGCGGTCACGCTTATCTTCCTGGCATGGGGTGGTAACTGGGTTTATCGCAATATCCTGTGGCAGCCTACGGAAGAAAAGAAACAGGACACAGCCCCGCAGACGAACAAAACCGATTACCGGCAGCGTAACGATCTCGGTATGTCCACCGATACAGCCGAAGAAGAGCCAGAGCAACAGGATAACGGCCAGAGCAGCACGGGGGGAACAGGGCAGGTGGCTCCGGCCGCCCCGCCAGAACTCAACAAAGCCAGCTTCCTTATTCGCCGTGATGGTTCGGCCACCACACAGAACCCGGTAAAAACCCGGCAGCAGGAAATGACGCTGACATCGGCAACGACCACCGGACAACAGGACAGCAGCGCGGCCACAAATACCGCCGCACCGCCGCCGGGACAAAGCCCCGCACCACTGCGCCGCATACCCTATAACCCTGACCTGTACATCCCGGAAAATACCTCGATCCCCTGCTCACTGGATCGCCGCTTTGTATCTGACCGGGCGGGGAAACTTCGCTGCACGGTCACTACTGACATCTGGAGCGCCAGCGGCAACACGAAGCTGATAGAGAAAGGCACCACCGCATCATTACTTTACCGCGCCATAGCGGAAGAAGGTATGAAGCACGGGCAAGGGCGGGCATTCATCATTGCGACGAAGCTACGCACCCGCCAGCCGCCTTATCTCGATATCCCGTTGGTTGATACCAGCGCGGCTGGCGAGCTGGGCGAGGCTGGCGTTGATGGCTGGATAGATTCGCACTTCTGGGAACGGTTCGGCGGCGCGTTAATGGTCGGCATGATCCCCGATATTGGCGCATGGGCATCCAACAGCGCGGGTAAAAAAGACCGCAATACGGACTATACGGAAAACAGCCGCCAGGCTATGGCAGATATGGCACGTACCACGCTAGAGAACAGCATCAATATTCCCCCAACGCTCTATAAGAATCAGGGCGAGATCATCAACCTAATCACAGGCGAGGATATTGATTTTTCCAACATCTATACACTGAGGTTGAAAAATGACCGCTAAGAATATTTCCCTCGACCGCTATAAACAGCGTTTCTTTGGCGACTTTCTAGAGCTTCCCGGCCTGACGGAGATCGCCGTCAATCGTCCAGGTGAGCTGTATACCAAAATCAACGGCGTATGGGAGCAGCACGCCGTTCCTTTGTCCTATGAGGATTGCTACAACTTTGCCCGGTGCCTGGCAAAGCACCACGGCGACAATATCGAAGATATTAAGCCGGGGCTGTCAGCCACGCTGGAATCTGGCGAACGGTGCCAGGTGATTGTTCCCCCGGCCTGTGAGCGCGATACGGTGTCTATCACCATCCGTAAGCCATCGAAGGTACAAATCCCGCATCAGTCATACATCGATGCGGGATTTTATAACCGGGTAACAGGCGAGGAAAAAACGGAGACGCACGACGAGGAATTAATTGCATTGTACAATACAAAAAATATTCCTCTGTTTATGGAGAAATGCGTCGAGTACGGTAAAACTCTCGCGGTCGCCGGGGAAACAAGCACCGGGAAAACCACCTATATGAAAATGTTGATAGGGTATATTCCTGTACATCTTCGGATATCAACCATTGAGGACAACCCGGAAATCACGTTCTTTATCCATAAAAACTACGTCCATCTTTTTTATCCGTCAGAATCATCAGATGAAAAAGGTTCTATCGTTACCCCGGCGAGCCTTTTACGCTGGAATTACCGTATGAACCCTGACCGCATTTTATTAACAGAGGTTCGCGGTGCGGAAGCCTGGGACTTCCTTAAAATAACAGGTTCCGGCCATGAAGGGAGTATGACCTCCATTCATGCAGGATCAGCGAAAGAAGCTATATATGGGTTTATTACCCGTTGCTATGAAAATCCACAGTGCGCCCAGCTCCCCTATACATTTATGTTACGTAAGGTTCTGGATAGCCTGGACGTGATTGTGAGCATTGATTTAGACGGAAATGTTCGCCGTATGAATGACATCTATTTCCGTCCAATTCATCGAAACCAGTATTTTGAGGAAATGAAAGCATGATAAAGAAACTTAAAGTCATCATGTTGGCAGCAATAGTTACCGGATGTTCATCGCCGCCGCCTCCCGTTCCTGTGGAGTGGGATAAAGCCGCTGCCCCATTAAATACCAGTTTATCGCAATGGAGTGACAATAACGTTATAGTCCCTTCCCCGACAGTTAACGGTAAATGGACATCATCAATCAGCGCACAAAGTTTCTACGATACAATATGGACTCCAGCAGTATTTTACGCAGTCGCCCATTCAACACGAATTGTCGTCACTGCACAATCCGGCACTGATTTCTTTAATGCCAAAAACTGGCTTCGCCAGAATGGCGCAAAAGGCGTTATTGAATACCAGCCTGTCTTTAATTGCCTGACGTGCAGAGAAACCACTATTTATTTCTCTCGCTAATCCATTTAAGCAACACAATCTAATAAGGATTTATCATGAAAAAAACCGTTATCGCGGCGACGGTATTATGCCTGACCGCAGGAACGCCGATTTATTCCTTTGCCGCTGACCCGTGCGAAGTTGTTCTTTGCATGTACGGAAAAGCTACAGGTAATAGTGGTGGGAGTGAATGCAGTTCAGCAGAACGCGCATTTTTTAAAATCAACGCATTTAAAAAACACCATCGTTTCAATCCGGGTAAAACATTCGATATGCGAAAAGAATTTTTAGGGGAGTGCAAAGCCGCAGACCCTGAATCAATAAGTAAAATCCTTTCAAAATTTGGCAGAGTGAAAGGATAACTGACATATCCATTTTGATATGAGAGGTTCGAAATGATAAACGAAGATTTATTCATTAAGAATATACACTCAAAAAATCAGGACAGAATATCTGTAGCCATGGTATATGACACGTTATCAAAAGAAGCCCACAGAGGTTGTGGGCTGTATTACGAAATATACGAAAGCTGTTTTATCGGTCTTTTGCGCGATCATCTTTCAGAACTTAATGAAGCTGACGCAAATAGATTAAGACGCTATGCCGAGAGTAAAGGTACGAAAATTGATGATGCGTCCTACAGTGAAGCACTGGAAGCTGAAAGGGAGTGCAGGGCTGAAATATACCGCGAGCAAATGTAATCACACAAAACAAAAGTGTATTGTACAATACAGAGACTAACAGGCGACGGGATTTTAAGGCTTCATTATTTTTGGCTTCAATTTCGAAGAAATTGTTAAGACGAAAAATAATGAAGTGGAACGTGGACAGAAAATTCAATTTCGGAGAAATTGCTAATTTTCAGGATCCACGTCCACCCGCGAACATTCGCCCCAGCGAATTGAAGCGGGCCGGGGGGAGCCGCAAAAATTTTGCCGCCCCAGCGAGCAAAAAGGCACGCCCACGTGCCGGTTTTTGTGGGGGGCTTGCCCCGCACACCGTCGCAGCCAGGCTATATTTCCCGCCCCGGCGGGGAATATGCCGATTAGGCGCGACCAACCCCTTTAAAGCAGCGTTCCCATTTTTTCGAGCTTGCGAAGAAAAAATAGGCTAAACGCGCGTCTTAAAGGGGTTGGTCGCGCGTAGCGTGCGACGGTGTGCCGCCTTTGACCCTGGGGGTTTTGGCGTGGCGTCCAGCCGCGACATTACCCCCATGCGACAGGCAATAAGGGCGTCCAGCCCGCATGTACTGGCGCACGCCGTTTCGTGCAGGGAAGCATGCTTTCCGGTACATGGCCGCACAGCGGTTACCTTCTTTACCCCATACGCTCGCCCCGTCTTTTCGCCCGACACCGTGGGGCGAATTGATGGGGCGATGTCATGGGGCGAATCGCTGACGAAGGAGGCATGATGATTTTAAATAAGCTTACCGCTTCACTGTCCCCGATAGTGAACGGGATGCTGGCGGTGCTGGCTTTTGTGCAACAGAAACAACTGGTGCTGGCATTATTAGCGGGGCTGACGATGCCGTTTTTTGCATCAATGAAAAGCGATGAACGGCAGAAAGCGCCGCTCTGGAAAAAGCTGATTATTGCTTTTTCCCTGCTGTGTTTTCTCTCCGGCACACTGGCTCCGGTCGTTATCGGATCCTTTCAGTGGCTGTATAAGATCAGACCCACCAGTGATAATACGGTACTGGCGTGGTCAGTACGGATTGCTTTCACTGTAACCGGGATTATTTTTCATATTATGCTTCGCCGGATATTCACACCGGAACTGGACAAAATAAAGAAACGCCTTGTTAAAAAGACCACCCTTGAACGGGAATTGCGCACCGATGTCCGCACCGTAAAGTCCCTGCTGCCGGAAACACTGCATTATAACCCGCTGGATTATATCGACCTGAATAAAGGCATTTTTACCGGCATGGGCAGGGAAAATGAACCAATGTATCTCCCGTTAAAAGACTGGCAGAAACAACACGCGGATATTATCGGCACCACAGGGGCCGGTAAAGGGGTAGCCGCCGGCATATTACTTTATCAAAGTATTCTGGCCGGTGAAGGTGTTTTTGTTATGGACCCCAAAGACGATGAATGGGCACCGCATCTTTACCGCAAAGCCTGCGAGGATGCAGGCAAGCCTTTTGCCTTAATTGACCTGCGAAAACAGCAATACCAGTTAAATCTGATTGAAGATATCACGCCCGATGAGCTGGAAGAATTGTTTGTTGCAGGTTTCAGCCTGGCAGAAAAAGGGCAGGAATCTGATTTTTATCGCATTGATGACCGAAAAGCCGCCCGTATAGCCGCACAATTTGTCAGCGATAATCCATCGACAACAATCCGGGATGTTTATAACGGTGATTACGTTCAGAGTATTGCCGAAAAGATCAAAGCCTTTTTCGGAAAAATTGAGGAACTGGCATTACTCAATGCCATTAACTCACCAGAAGGCTTTTCGCTTAAGCACATATTTGATGAGGGCGGCTGCTGTTATGTTGTCGGCTCCATGCGAAACAGCAAAATTATTACCGCCCAGCGCATGCTACTGGTTCGCCTTTACCAGCTGGCAGAAAAGCGCGATCGAGTAATAGACGTCCCCCGCCCCATTGCTGTTTATCTTTCCGAACTGAAATACCATTTATCCAGGTCAGCACTGGAGGGATTAGGGGCAGCGCGTGATAAAGGCGTGCATATTATTATGGACCACCAGTCCATTGCCGATTTAAAAGACTGCCCGGCAGATTTGAAAGGTGACGCCGTTGTCGGTGCGGTCGTTGAAAATGCCAAATTCAAACTGGTTTACCGGGTTATGGACCCGGATACAGCGGAATGGGTAGCGAGAATGTCAGGCACTATTCTGGTGGATGACGAACTCCGTAAGGCTAAAACAGATAATATGCTCACGGAGACCATCGACAGTGAGCGCACAATCCGCCAGGCCGAACGTTTCTTTATTGACAGCAATATGATCCTGAACCTGCCCGATTTTGTCAGCTTTATCTTTACGACAAAAACGCTACCTTCTGCTTCACTGATCTCGCCGATAAAGGTCAGAAAGCGCCAGCTAAAAACTTTTTCGGTTTCCCCTGATATTGCCGCAACGGTAGCCCCCGTGAAGATCATGCTGGATTTTTGCGAGGATGATAAACCCGCCATGTCGGATGTGATGACAACACACCCGGCTCTTTTCTTCGACGAAAGCGAAGTCAAACCGGTAAAGCCGAAACCTGATGATGAAGAACACCTGTCCCCGCTGGATTTTTAAGGAGCGCTTATGCTGATTTCATCATTTCACGAGCGCCAGACGCGTAACAACGAAAAAATAAAACAACTGCTGAACTTCCTGAAAGAAGAAACTTACAGTGATTTTAAAACTCTGATGCTGTTATTTGGTTTCCGGGATCATAAGTCGCTTTATTCGCTACTGGCAAAAACAGAGCGAATGGGGTTAATCCAGAAGCATGTGCTTGAATCACGAACAATGAAGATTTCATTATGGGGGATCACCAGCGACGGGCTGGCGGTGGTGTTAACCCCGGATGATAAAATCTTTCCTCCTCGGTTTGAACCATCAAAAATCACCGGCTGGACGCTGGAACACCATCTTGATAATCAGGCCGCCAGGCTTATTCTGGAGAAGAAAGGCGCGTCGGGATGGATTAACGGCGACCGGGCCACCTTTCTCAGCCAGTATCAGGTAAAACATCGCCCGGACGGGTTGATCATCTTGCCTGGCAGCACCGTGATCGCCATTGAAACCGAGCGTCGCCTGAAAACCCGAGCCCGCTACCAGTCGATTATTGCCAGCCACCTGCTGGCCCGTACCCGCAAACTGTGGATTCATGTTTTTTATGTCATTCCTGACCCACAGAAAAAACGGGCACTTGAGCTCCTATTTGACAGCATCAGACATGTCATCATCAACCATCAGCACGTCCCGCTGGAAGAACGCCACCGTCGGGTATTTCGCATTTATACCCTTGATGAATTAAAGCGCTTGTCATTAGACAGCTATACGTAAGCTTTTACTCAGGCCATCGTGATGGTCTCACCGGGCTGGCGGTAATAC
>NZ_GL882770.1:23003-34342 GCF_000195655.1 Klebsiella sp. MS 92-3 | reverse complement strand
GCGCCCTGCAGCGTTGCCGGTTAAAAACCATGTAACCGCATTCCCTTGCGGTTGTCTGGCTCCGTCCTCAGAGTTTATCCATCAGATAAGAATGCGCTTTAGAGGCGGCGCTGACCGCTTTGAAAATATAACGCTTGTCGTTTTTCAGCGCTTTCAGCCAGGAAGCAATATAGCTTTCATGTTGTACCTCTCCCTCAATGCCAAGATCAGCCATCAGAAAGGCACTTCCCAGCTCCGCGACAAGTTCTTCCTCTGCATAATCCGCACTGCCAAACTTCCCTTTCATTTCACGGTTCAGGCGTTTTTTACCCCCGCTCCAGTGAACCAGCTCATGCAGACCGGTAGCGTAGAAGTTAGCCGCATCCGAAAACAAATGGCGCTCCGGTAACCAGACTTCATCAGTTGATGGGCTGAAAAAGGCGTTTTGTCCTTTCTCGATGATGTTTGCGCCACTCTTCCGTAACAGGTTCTCAGCCTGCGGCAACGGGTTAAATGTAGCTTCCGGGCTGACTGTTTCAGTTGTCAGGGGCAAACCGTCGATTTGCTGAACGTTAAACACGGTGAAAGTTTTCAGCATCGGAATTTGTTCAACCTCTCCGGCGTCGTTTTCCTTTTCCAGGGTCGTATAGAAAATGGCTGTTGTGCCATGTTCACCCTTGCGAACCTGTCCACCTGCTGCCTGTGCCTGTTTGTAAGTCATCCAGCGGGAATCGCTGAAACCCTGTTTAGATGCGCTGCACCACAGCAACATGATATTCATTCCGCTGTAAGCCGTGCCAGTGGCGTAATTGGATGGCAGTCCAGACATGCCGGATACACGCAGCCACGGGCAGGACCACGGTTTTACACCGGCTTCCAGCGCTGCAATGATGCTGTCGGTAACGGTCTGATAAATATCCGTTCTGGTTTTAGAAAATTTCGTTTTTGAGGAGCCTGACTGCTCCAGCGAGGATACGCTGGTCGCCGCTGCGGTGTTAGGGGCGCTTGTCCGGGAGGTATAAAGGGAAATCGTCATGTTTTTTTCTCCGTCAGTGTGTGATTTTCGTCTTCGTATCGCCTGACGGTTCGCTTTCCCGGCATCGTTCTGTCCTGCAAGGGCGCAGTATGCGTGCAATTTTACCCTTGCGGGACGGGTTGTGTTGGGAAACGATTAACCGGAAGCAGATATGAAGAACGGAAAAGCGCACGGGAGAGAAAACCTGCCCCTGCATAGCCGGGCTTAACGCCCCTTACTTCGCAGCGGTGAAATTAGATTGGTGGTAATGAGTCGGGAAATGGCATTAACAGGAGGTTCTTGTTGATGTTAGCATGCTTTCCTGCCGGACGAGGTGATACTGCTAACCAGGGGCGTTTTGTTCTTAAAATGCCTCGTTCCGGCATCAATCACTACCGAGTCCCTGCCGTCCCCTTATTGAGCGCCGCGTACAGTTTATTCACTACCACCCATAGTGAGCGATTTAGTGAAACAGGCCACAGCGCCGTAACCGCGGGCATCATATGCCGTAGTGGCGATCTGTCTTATTCTCAGTGCCCCTCTATCAGTATGCGCCCATGCAAACTGACATTCCCCCTGTATTATGTTGACAGGGAGAGACCTGCCAGCCTACTGGCGTGACGTTGCGACAGACCCGTTGCCTCACACATGACTTCCACAGCTTCCCGCTTCTGGTCTGTCGTCAGAACTTTCGGTTCAGGGCCACCTGCAACGCTTCTTTATCCATCATGACTTCTGCAAGCAACTCCTTGAGGTGGGCGTTCTCTTCTTCAAATGACTTAAGACGTTTCACCTCAGGCATTTCCATGCCATCAAACTTCTTGCGCCAAGTGTAGTACGCAGCATCAGAGATAGCGTGCTTGCGGCAAAGCTCCCGGGCAAAAACTCCAGATTCAGCTTCGCGGAGGATACTGATGATCTGTTCGTCGGAAAAACGCTTCTTCATTATGATGTCCTCATGTGACTAATGAAGACGTTACTAACATCGGTGTATGTTAATCAATCGGGAGCAGGGCAAAGCCACCGTTTGATGTTTTTTTATAACAGTAAGTTATAAACAAATTGATAGCTTGATATGTATTGAGCCTCAAAAAACACCTATTCGATGGCAAGCTTTAAGAAAAGGTTCTTTAAGGAAATTGCATTCAGCATAAGGCTTCTTTTTCGCTTGACGTGCTAATGTTCTCATGAATTCGGTAGGACTCAACCCCTCCTCCTTCCACTCATCTAGCACCTGAGTAAGCCAGTATTTACCGTCATTTTCTGCACAAACTTTGGCTTTATAACGTTCTTCTATACCGTACAAGTCTTTCCATGTTTCTAGTTCCTCCTCCAGCGTATCGGGACCGAACTGTATAATAATATCAGCAGGCTCAAGCGCATCGATATTTGCATGTTGTAGAGTAATCTGTAATTGAATTACATGATCCACTGAGGCAAATGGATTGAAGGCCTTACGACGAAGAGCGCCGCTCTGAATAGGATCTTTGGATAACTTATATGTGCTATTGCACTCATGACAGGCCGGAGCAAGATTATGGAAATTTATCGAATTAAATGGATATAAAGCTTTGGGCAAATAATGGTCATAGGCCTCGCGCTTGCTATGGTTCCCACCCTTTATATCTCCAATACCACAAAAAGGACATTTACCCGCCTTGTTCACTGCTGCAAAAGATTGATAGTGATCGTGTATATCACCGATCTTGGCACGCAGTACAGCGAGATCAAGCAGTGACTGTGAGTATAAGCCCTTAAAGAAAACAGCAAGTTGTTCTGCTATATCTTTGTGGTGAATGGCAATATCGGAATAACGGACAACTTGTATTGAAGGGTCATTAGCACATATTTTTTCCAGATCATTATTCCCTTGATACCACTGTTTAAACTGATCGATTTGTACCTCAGTCAGTGACGAAAACAAGCCATAAATTTTCTCTACATGGTTATAAAAGAAAACAGCACCTTGTGTATCCGAGGAAGAAAAATCCTCCATCACTTCATACAATTCTGCGTTAGCTTCAAACAGTTTAAGACAAAAAGGCCCTCTTACCCGCGCTTTGCACCATACCTCATAAAAAATAAAATCAATGAATGCCTGCATCTTTTCCATTTTGTGTGGCACATAGGTATATGAAAACAGCATCAGTGCTAAACCTCGTCATTCGTTGGATTGTCGCTATCAAAAATAGCCTTGAGGAGTAATACTTTTTCCACCGAGTCACCCAATTGTTCATCAATTTCTGTGATCAGAGTTTCCTTGTCTTCAATGCCTTCGTTAAAACGTCTGCGTAAATCATCCAGTACTGCTTGCGCATGGCCACCGATAGTTTCACGTTTGCCGAAGGTATTCATAGTAATTTTATTGATTGATGCACCAAGTGTGTTGTATTTAGGTATGCTTATTGTGACCGCACCGCTATATTTATCCTTAGAAAAAACCAGTACTTTTTCGGGTTTACTATCTGAGATAAGGAAAGGTGTATGAGTAGTGATCAACATTTCCTGCTCCACATTCTCAGTGTTACATAAACATTGGCGC
Organism: Klebsiella sp. MS 92-3; assembly: GCF_000195655.1. Lineage (NCBI taxonomy): Bacteria > Pseudomonadati > Pseudomonadota > Gammaproteobacteria > Enterobacterales > Enterobacteriaceae > Klebsiella > Klebsiella sp. MS 92-3. Next base: position 30,806 of record NZ_GL882770.1, on the reverse strand, counting down.
ATCCGAGTGATAAAACTGGCACGCCAATGTGGGTTGAAATGAGTCTCCGGTTCGTCTAACAGAAACAGGCTGTTGGTTTCTCTAAACAGTAAACATAGACCTAGGCTATGAAGCAATTGGTGTTCACCGTCCGAGAGTTCCTTGAGCATCATTGGCTCTTCCACTCCTTGTTTAGTAAAACGCACAAACTTGAAGCGCATAATTCGTTCGTCGGACGCCAACGTTGGTACCGTTTCACTGACATAGTGACTTGTTGAGCGATACAGATCAGTTTTGAGATTATCACTCACCTTATACAAATTGAGTGTCAGCAATACTTGGAACGCCTGGAATAGAGCCAGTGCCGAACCATTAAAATTCTCGCGAAAAGCCTGTCGAGTAGCATCATTAACCCAGTAGTCCAGAATTAGAGTGTCGTTACACTCGTCCTCGTAATACAAGCTAGCGCAGCGTTTAAGCGCGCTGACTACCAAGGAGGATTTGTCATCCCCTTCCAGCAGCTGCATCAGGTTTAAATGGTAACTTTGACCACTTTCTTCATCCATATCCACATGCAGAGCAGGGTTACTATTCAAAATGTCATCAAGTGATTGGTGCTGGTTTTTATCCTCGCTGGCAAACGAGGTCAACTGCTCCGGCGCAAGAGGAATACTGCGACGGATAATAATACGAAACTCCCGCAACGCCTCTATACCAACATCCTCACGGAAAGGTTGAAGCGCAGTTTCGTTTTGAAAAAGCAGATTACAAAGTAAAATAGCTTGGCTGAAACCACTGTCAAGATAGGCCAACCTCGACTCCGGATGGCCAGAGTAGCTCAGTTGTCGAGTCAAGGCATTCCAGTACTCGTCGAACTGTACAAAGCGCATTTTGAAAAACGGTAGACTGAGAATTTCATTCTCGCCAGACGAGTAGCCCAACACATACTGAGGCAATAGAATATCGGCATGGCTTCCCTTGAAAACTTCATCAGCATTTGTGTCAAAGTCACTCTGATTTACCCAATGGAAACGCACAGATTCCCCGTTGTTTTTCCACACGGAGACTTTTGCCCATTCTTGTCCGCCAGAGATTCGAAACTCTTCTGGTACTCGAATTAGATAATCCAGCTCAAATGAGATTGGTGATAAATCATGATCGGTACTTTGCAATACCTCAGGCAAAAAACTTCGACGGACCCGCAAAATTTCCAACTGAAAGAAGATAGCTGCTAATGCTTCAAGCAGATTGGATTTACCACTGCCGTTGGGACCAGCACACACAAAAGGCGCAAAGCCTTCATGTTGATTCAATTCTTCCTGTAAATCCCATTCGGTTCTAAAATAGTGTTCAAAACCACAGGGCAGACTACGGAAGCCGGACGGATCAGAGATTTTTAGGCGTAATAGCTTCATACCAAAACCGCCTTAAGTTCAATGCAATTGTCAGCGTCATTGAATACCTGCTTCAGTGTACCAATAGCCAGAGCTTTGAACACCCAAGCTTTGATATGCTCATAGTCACTTTCACCAAACTTAGAATCAACGTCCGGATATAATTCCGCCAGCCGTGCCTGCGCCGTCATCATGAACTCATGTACTGAAAACGATGAGTTGCCCAATTGCGCTATATAGGCCTCTAGCCATTCCTCGATCAGTGACTTGCGAGCCTCTGCATTATCCAACGCGGATGGTAAGCTATTAGTTACGGGCAGATAATTACCCACTGCTATATGTTGTACGGCATCCCCGTGTTCAGGTTCTTCACCTGATACCGGGAAAAATATCTGTGTCGGAATAGGCACACGCGAAAGTTCTAATTCCCCCTTGAAAGCCTTTTGGCTAACAACATCATACAGGGTCTCAAGATCAGCAAGACTTTGCTGATAGCGAAATTTAATAGCATGCGCTTTCTCTACAATAGTAGCGAATTTATTTTGTAACTCCAGTGGAGGCTTAAGAATAGGGATGGCCCTTAACTCTTGGGCATTAATGTTAGCCATACCAATAATATTACGACAAAGATTAAATAATTTTGCTTTTCCAAACTTTGAGTTCAGGTGCCCCCATACAAACCAAGGGTTAGTTTGTTGATCGAACCTAACACGAATGAGATAGCCAGCAATAATAACAGTTTCATCTCGATCGTAAACCGCCGTTTTACCAACCAATTCTTTTGAATTGGTCCGGTTGAAAACGAGATCTCCTTTCTGAAGAGAATATTTATCCAGATCCTTATTATCTACATCGATATATTTAAGATTCTCAAAATCCCAGTAACCATCCGGAGTAATGTTATTCATCCGTATGTATTTATATTTTCCACCTTGCGCTGATACACTTGTCCCGTATCTTACATCGACAGCTAACTCACCTATTGTTGTTAGTTCCCATCCTTTTGCATTTTTTACCGGATCACTAAACATATCGACGAATACGCTCTTTAGTAGGTCATCCAGGTATTGCAAAAGTTGTTTACGCTGTTCAATTAGCCCTTCTACCTTGGCCAATAAATTAGCTATACGAGCCTGATCATTGATGGGAGGAAAAGGTACTTCCAAACTAAGAAAATCAGACTTCGTCAAGCTACGTCTACGTGCAACAACCCCTTGCATACGAGATGCATAGAGTCGCCTTGCCTCGGAGGAGCGCAGATAACGCTCAAGGTAAGGGATATGGCATACCGATTCATCCTTGAGTTTCCAGATACCATAAGCTGGGCTAACGATTCCTACCGGATATTTTGTCTGGAATCCAAGAACTCCCTCGTCAATAGGAAACCCAACAACAAGTTCATTCTTGTATACAATACGATATTTAGACGTGTCTGAACTGGCAATCCGCTTCTTGAATTTGTCTGATTGGTCAACCAAACCATTTTTCATGGTTATTGATAGGACCGGAAGCTCTCGATTGCCTGCACGGTGGTGACCGGATTGAGTTAATATGTCACCAAGGGGAATAGTCATTCTATTCATACTATCATCCCCTTTAACTCTAGTAGCTCGTACAAGATGCCACTTTGTACTTTATTAAGCACTTTCTTATCCACATTCCCCACTTCTGCTTGAATTAGTCGTTCCAGAATAGCTTCAGGCTGTTCGTACTGCACTTCTTCAAATATTTCTTCCTTATAGCGAGACAGCGAAAGATCGTAATTCTCCGCTTCAATATCTATTCTTGGCACCATAAAACACTTAGCTGTACGATCTGTGTCAGACGCCTCATCACGGGAATGGTATTTTTGAATGATGTCTTGCAGGTCGCCGTAGCCTTCAAGCTTATTTCGTTTGTCATCCAATGAGTAACCATCGGAAGACATCTCATAAAACCAGACATAATCGGTAGCAGGTTTGGAAATTTTATCCCCCGGCCCGAAAACTTTGGAGAACAATAAAATGGCAGTACTTACTCCAGCGTAGGGTTTAAACACTCCACTGGGCAGAGTAATGACAGCCTTGAGGTCGCAGCGCTCAACTAAAGTTTGCCGTAGTTCTTTGAATGCCTTGCCCGAGCCAAACAATACTCCTTGAGGCACAATCACACAGGCGGTACCGCCCTTTTTCAGCAAACGATAGATGTTCTCAACAAACAAAAGTTCGGTTTTAGTGGTTGAGAGTTTCAAATTCTCATTAATATCCCCCCTGTCTATACTGCCAGTAAAAGGCGGGTTTGCTAGCACTATGTCATATTTGGTTTCTTCACTATAGCTCTTGCTTAGTGTGTCCTGATAATCAATATGCGGCTCATCAATTCCATGCATCATTAAGTTCATTAGGCCTAAACGCACCATAGTAGCGTCAATGTCATAACCATACAGACTCTCTTGCAAAAGAATCCGGGCCTTTTTGGTCAGAGCGGCAGTCACAGAAGTGCGAAAGAACCCATCTTCATCATGAGTAGATCCTTTTGAATTATCTCTTTTTAAGTTTTGAGATAAAGACAACTGAGTAAGGATGTACTGGTAGGCACCTAACAGAAACCCCCCCGTACCGCAGGCAGGGTCGGCAATACGTTGTCCCAGTTGCGGCTGGACCAGATCTGCCATCAATTTAATAATGTGGCGTGGTGTGCGAAATTGGCCGTTCTTGCCTGCGGTGGCGATTTCCGACAGCAGGAATTCATATACATCTCCTTGAATGTCTTGAAAAGCTTGGCCTTTTTCTTGAGAATCCCTTTTCATCATCTCGAAGATTTCGTCAATGGCCTTCACTGCCTCCACCAACAATGCTGACTTTGGGATAATGAATACTGCGTTTTTCATGTGATGAGTGAAGTTAGATTCAGCACCATTCAGATCTTTCAGAAAAGGAAAAACTTTGTCTCGCACATGTTGCAGCATCTCTTCGGGCTGCAATTTCTTGAACTCGCTCCAGCGAAGCGTGCGTTTATCTATAGGGTGTTGTTCCGCAACAGGGCGGTTTCTTTCCTCTGGTGGAATCCAAGTACCAGCAAACTTAGAAATGTATTTCTCACCACTCGTTTCACCTTCGTCTTGCCTTTTATGATCGAGTTCATCTAGCCGTTTCATAAACAACAGGTAGGTAATCTGTTCAATGGCTGTGAGCGGATTGCTAATGCCGCTACTCCAGAATTTATCCCAGAGGCGTTTGATCGCGCTTTGAAGGTCAGGGTTGTTTTGTAGCATGTGGCTGGGTTCTCGGTTCAGTCTCTATTGAGGTGCTTTGTGGCTGGCAGTTTACTCTTTTTTCAGAACATTTTCCTTTCTTAAAGTGGCAACTTACCAGCCCATTTTGGCTGCACCATGACATAACTATATGTTTTTTAGTAAAAATAGCTCAATTAGTAACAGTATTCATAATGTCCTATCGGCGATGAGTCTCAGTAAACCACCAAATAATAAGCATTATATTCTACCACAAAGAGATAAAACAGACAAAAACTTATCATTAGAAGGCTTTAAAAGTGTAAATGTCTAAAAAGCTCCCGAAAAGAGGTTATCCAAAAATCGTAGAGCTACCAACACGCCCGCTAAAATATTCACTAAATTCAGTGCCAAAAAACATCGCCATTCACACAGGATATCCGACATGAAATGCATACTCCAACTCTGAACGATTTGTGTAAGAGCGGACGGCATCAACATTGCCCTGAGATGTCTGTGGGGCACGTCCTATGTACATTGATTTTTTCAAGACAGTAAATGCAGAGTTTTTCCTATGCTTAACAAGCAAGCATCCCGCCACTCAGTAGGCGGATAAAGTGCTAGCCATCCAAGTTTCATACGCAGGGTTACCATCCAATCATAACGACGCCTCAGCCTGTTCTACTTTACTGTAGTAATAAGCATCGCATCTACGCTTTGTCGCACACTCATTCGAAATTGGTGGTCATTATGGTGGTCTTGACAGGAAGAGCAACAAGGTTTAGCTTATTTATTAGCCAGTTATTGGCTTGGGCGATCCCAGTCAGAGGAGCCAAATTTAAGAAGCCTGCTTTCGAGCAGGCTTTTTGCTTTTTTGCGTCGCTGACGTTAACTCAGCATCGCATCCAGCCTGGCAAGCACCTCGTTGACAACGACGCCAGGTATGCGTTCCAGACGCTTGCCTTTCCCTACCGCCTTCCTACGCCCCGCGTGTCCTCCGTGAGCGCACCCCAGCTCAGCCTGAAAAAGCGCCTGCCAGTAGGATGAATTCACTACCGTTTGCGGGTGAGATAGCGTGGATTATCCACTCTGTCTAACGTTATACCCGGAGGCACCATGAACCTCAGACAACAGCAACAGCAGGCGTTCGATCGCAGCGGAGAACCTCTTATCGTCGGCAACGTCAGCCACTGCCCGCTGCCGCCCGAGACCCTCGCCGCACTGGGCCCCGATTCCCCCTATGTGGTGCAGGTATACGGCTCAGGCCTGACCGGCGAGGTTTATCGTCTGCGCATCGCCGGCAAGGAGTACAATTTAAAGAAACGTCGCGCCGTCGCCGGCGTTGCCAACCTCAACGGCCAGCTGTCGTTTTTAAATGAGGTACAGCGTCGGCAGGCATTGCAACAGCTGAAGGATGACCCGGTCACCGCGCCGCGCTTCACCCACATCGTCCCAACGCTGTATGCCGATTATCGCCTCGGCATCCTGCTCTCCCCCTGGATCGATGGCGAGCCGATACACCAGTTGACCCCGCCGCTGATCGCCCAGCTATTTACTACTCTGGAAGCCTGCGAAGAACAGGGGCTGATGGAGTGGGATCTCTGTAGCGGGAATCTGCTGGTGGACCGGCAGGAGCAGCTATGGCTGTTCGATTTTGGCTATATGTATCCCTTCGACCCGCTGAGAGAATTCAACAGCAATGGTCTGGCCGACCCGCTGTTCCACTTTGTCGAACGTTTTGAGACTCGCTTCTTTTTTAGCTGGCTGATGACCCGGATCCCTGACGCCGAACAGCAGCTGGCGCAATATCGCGAGATGAAGCGGCTGGCGGTCGAAAGCTACCGCCGGAAGCTCGTCTGGCTTCGCGCCCGGCGCGCTGACCCGCTGGTGCTGGCTCACTTTCAGCAGTTGACGGCGCGCTGGGAGTCGGCGCTGGCGGACCCTGCCGCGCTGAGCCGGCTGTTTGCCGTAGAGGCCTTTCGCTCACATGTGCTGGATATTGAAGACGACCTGCATGGTCAGTCCTGTACCTTACTCACCCTGCAACGCATTGATTGGGTGATAAACCAGCTGGAACAGCATTATCGCTTTATCGCCGACGAAGGCGGCCTGTTTTACGACAATGTTGGGAAATCTCAGCAGGCGCTGCTCAGCAGCTATGCGCAGAAGCGGCAGCAGGCGCAGCAGTACCTGTTGAAGGCCACCGCCGCAAAGGATTAACGGCGCTCGCGTCCCTGCTTCTGCTTCGCCTGGTACATCAGGCGGTCAGCGGTGGCCACCAGCGCGTTGAGACTGGGATGGCTGGCGGGATCATATTCGACGCAGCCCCAGGAGAACGCCAGCTGCCAGGGATTGGCCGCCTGCTGGTTGAAACGCGCCACGTTGTGGCTGAGCGTCTCCATCGCCGTCGCGGCATCGTGGCGGCTGGTATTGGCGAACAGAATGATAAATTCGTCCCCACCCTGCCTCGCGAGGATATCGGACTCGCGGAAGGCCGCTTTCATCAAGTCGGCGATGGCGATCAGCGCGCGATCGCCCTCTTCATGCCCCCAGGTATCATTGATGTGCTTGAAGCGATCGAGGTCGACAAACGCCAGGCTCACCGGCTCATGGCGGCGCTGGGCCGTCAGCAGGGCATACTCTGCCAGGGTGAGGAACCCCCGGCGATTAAACAGTCCCGTCAGCTCATCCGAGGTTGCCGCATCCAGCACCTTGAACTCATCCTCCACGATCGCCGCCAGATCGCTTAAGATCTGCATTTCATGGGCGGAAAACGATCGCGGCTGGTGATCCATCAGACAGAACGACCCGACGGTCGCGCCATCCGGCAGTTGCACCGGATACCCGGCGTAAAAGCGGATAAACGGCGCCTCAATAACCAGCGGGTTATCGTGAAAGCGCTCGTCCTGCTGCATGTCGTTGACGATAAGCGGGTCGGTTTGCAGAATGGTATGGGCGCAAAATGAAATATCTCTCGGCACCGTGTCCACATCGAGACCGGCACAGGACTTGATATGCAGGAGATCTTCCCCCACCAGACTGATGGACGCCACCGGCAGGTTATACAGCGAACGGGCAAGCCTGGTCAGGCGATCGAAGCGTTCTTCTTTTCCGCTATTCAACAGCCCGGAAGAGCGTAGCGATTGCAGGCGACGCTGCTCGTCGGGATGAAGTCCGGCTAATTTCATTGTCTCTCACTTGTCTCTTGCGCAGAATTCC
>NZ_GL882770.1:19176-22843 GCF_000195655.1 Klebsiella sp. MS 92-3 | reverse complement strand
GGCGTTTTATCCTGCGAGGGGAAAATAGTCGTCAGGTACCCCATGAGTTAAGCAGATTTCCTCTGCACGTCAACCGGCGCGCCCCAGGCGACTGGCGCCCAGGGCGCTGGCGGAATGCCATTAACGGCACTCTGCCCGGCAAATAGGGCAGATCAGGCGCGGATAAACGCCAGCAGATCGGCGTTGATAGTATCGGCGTGGGAGGTATGCATCCCGTGCGGGAAGCCAGGATAAATTTTCAGCTGGCTGTTCGGCAGCAGCTTGTCCTGCAGGATGGCCGCATTTTTATAGGGCACCACCTGGTCGTCATCTCCCTGCATCACCAGCACCGGCAAAGTGATCGACTTAAGGTCTTCCGTCTGGTCGGTCTCTGAAAACGCCTTAATGCCTTCATAATGGGCTTTAGCGCTGCCGATCATCCCCTGTCGCCACCAGTTCTGGATCGTCCCCTGGGATATCTCTGCTCCATCACGATTGAAGCCATAGAACGGGCCAGAGGCGACGTCGAGATAGAACTGGGCGCGGTTCGCCGCCAGCGCTTTGCGGAAACCGTCAAACACCTCGATCGGCGTCCCGCCCGGATTCTGCTCGGTTTTCACCATTAGCGGCGGGACGGCGCTAATTAACACCGCCTTCGCCACCCGCCCCTGCGGCTGGCCGTAGCGGGCGACGTAGCGGGCGACCTGGCCGCCGCCAGTGGAGTGCCCGACGTGGACCGCATTGTGCAGATCCAGATGTTCCACCACCGCCGAAACGTCCGCCGCGTAATGGTCCATATCGTGCCCCTCGCTAACCTGATCGGAGCGACCATGACCCCGACGATCGATAGCGATGACCCGGAACCCTTCGGCAAGGAAAAATAACATCTGGTTATCCCAGTCGTCAGCGCTTAACGGCCAGCCGTGATGAAAAACAATCGGCTGAGCTTCCTTTGGACCCCAGTCTTTAAAGTAAATATTGACGCCGTCTTGGGTGGTGACAAATGCCATATTACAGACTCCTCTTTTCAGGATAACCAGCCTGCAGGCCCGTGCCTGGGCTGAACGCCGACGGCGGCCGGCAGGAGTGCCGACCGCACAGGAATGTGATGCCTGTAACAGTGTAGAAGATATTTAACGCCGGGCGGGACAACTTACCCTGTCTCGCTTGATTCGCCGATCCTGGACCAGACCGCGTCTGGTATCAGGCCGCACTCTCCTGCTGGCGGATCCGCACCATCAGCGCGCCGAGCAGCGCCCAGTCAAGCAGCACGGCGAAGGCAAAGCAGACGCCATGGCGTCCTCCTCCCGCAGTATGCCAGGTCAGCAGCGTCGCCGCGATGGCGATAGCTACGCTCAGTACCGTGGCGCCGCTGACCCGCATCCCCGGCAGCGCCGTCCTACCCGCCGCAATGCGCCAGGCGACAGCCGCTCCCGCCCCACCGCACGCCACGCCCGGCAGCAGTGCCGGCCAGTCCTGCCCGCCATACCAGGCCACCAGCGCCAGCAGCCAGCCGGCCGCTGACAGCAGAAAGGCCCAGCGCGTCGCCGCCAGGGGTGAGCGATAAAGCCAGGATTGTCCGCGTGTAAATCCCCACCCGACGCCAAAGGCCGCAATCAGCGCCGTCAGCAGACTCAGCGTGCCGGTCACCCCGATAACCGGGGGCATGATTAACAGCAAGGCCCCGGCGGCGATGACCACGCTAAGGGCGATAGCGCGGCCGCGGGGGTCGATCGTTGCCGCGGCTTCCGCGGCGGTGTAGCGGCTTACAACGTGCATAGTTGACTCCTGACAGGCGAAGCTGCATGAATTTAATTCATGTCATTGTCTTTACATGCCCGTAGCCTATCGCCACAATATCGCTTTACACAAACGCATAGTTTTCAGCCATAGATGAGAAAAACTCAGCCATGAGACCGCCCCGTCTGCCGCCGCTGGGGGCGCTACGCGCTTTTCATGCCGTCGCCCGCCACCGCAGTTTTAAACAGGCCGCCGAGGCGCTCGGCGTCAGCGCGACGGCGGTCAGCCATCAGATTAAACTGCTGGAGTCGGTGCTGGAGTGCCGGGTCTGCGAACGCAGCGCGCAGGGCGTCAGTCTGACCGCTGATGGCGAGATCCTTTACGCCGCCACCCAACGCGCCTTTAGCGCCCTGGAACAGGCCGTCGTCCAGATCGCTCATGCCCGTCAGCCGCCATCCTTAACCGTCACCACCACCTCCAATTTTCTCACCCACTGGCTGGTGCCGCGGCTGGCGGATTTCACCGCCCGCTTTCCGGCTATCGACCTGCGGCTACACACCAGCGTCGAACGAGTGGATCTGCATCTGGGCACGGTAGACGCCGCGATTCGCTATCGTGAAACGTCGGAGCGGGACCTGTACTGCACGCTGCTGTATGAGGATCGCTTTATCGTGGTCGCCAGCCCGACTCTGGGCCTCAGCCGGCCTGAAGATCTGCAGCGGGTGACGCTGTTTCACGTTGCCAACCGGCGCGTGCCAGCTGATTCGCCGAGCTGGGAGAACTGGCGTCGGCGCTATGGACCGCCGACGCTGAATATTGATGCGGGGTTAACCTTTAGCGATGAGACCCATGCCCTGCAGGCGGCGGTGGCCGGTCAGGGAGTGGTGATCGCCAGCGAACTGCTGGCGCGGGATCTGCTGCAGCGCGGCGTATTGTCCGCGCCGTTCAGCAACGCATTGCCTGGCGCCCGCTACTACCTGGTCACTACCGAAGCGGTAGCGCAGCGGGCGGATATTATCGCTCTGCGGGAGTGGCTGCTCAGTCAGATGGCGTCGGGCGACGGCGGCCATCCGACTGCGGGATAGCGGGCTTACCAGCCGCAGACGTTGGTCTCTTCATCGGACTCGTAGCCGCGAACGATATTGATCAGATCCTTCACCGCATCAGCCGCGGTGAGTGGGTCGCGCAGCGCCGCCAGCGAGGAAAAGGTTTTATCAACCGAGACGCCGTTATTGTTATTGGTGACCGTCAACAGAAACTCCCCCTCTTCCCTGTCGTCCGGTAACTTGCTCAGCAGGTCATTAACGGCCTCCACCGCCTGCTGTGGAATATACAACACCATTGGTTTGAGAAATATTTTTTCCTGCTTCTGGTGAAGTCGGCCATTCTCTAGCGCTAAGGTATAACCTTTATTTTCACTGGTCATCTCTTGTTATCCCTCGATAAGAATTTTTGGATCAACATAAAAGTCGACATTAAAAACCGTGTCCTCTGAGAGGGCCTCAATACAGTGCCACTTCTCCGGCGGAAAGACGCCAAACTGGCCGGCTTCAATAGTCAGGGTTTCAACGGGCTCGGGGCTGGTTTCATCGGCATAGCCGAGATAGCGGATCGCCCCCTGCATCACTGAGAGACGAGGGTAGACGCCCTGCCGGGTGCCGGCATCCAGATGGCGGCGCCAGATAGAGGCCGGGGCGGTCTCTTTGGTCCACAGCGGCGTGCTGCGGGTGTGAACGTAATGGGTGGGAATAATGATTCGCTGCATAATTGTGCCTCACTTTACCGTCTCAAACGCGACGTTCAGAAATAGCCTATATGATGCATATCATATACCCCTTTTAAACGTTAAGGATATTATTTTGTTGTGGAATTTTACGCCTACTCCTTTTTATACCTCGCAGGGATTAGCGCTAAGAGAAAATAAAAAAGGCGATTTCAGGATCCTGAA
>NZ_GL882770.1:15129-19102 GCF_000195655.1 Klebsiella sp. MS 92-3 | reverse complement strand
AAAAAAAAAAAAAAAAAAAAAAAAAGTTAATTTCAGTCCCAAAGACCCCCCCCGGGAGAATAAAAGTAGACACGTTAAAAATTTGTTAGCGCAGCGGACTCGGTTTGCCGATTAAATATCCCTGAACCAGGTCACAGCCCAGCGCCTGCAGCGAAGCCAACTGCTCTTCGGTCTCTACACCTTCCGCCACAATGCGCATATGCAGGCTCTTTCCCATGCTGATAATCAGGCGGACGATATCCAGATCGTCTTTTTGTTCCGGAATATTGATGACAAACGAGCGGTCGATTTTAATTTTATCGAACGGGAAGTAGCTTAAACGGGACAGGGAAGAATAGCCGGTACCAAAGTCATCGATGGAGATCTGAATGCCCTGCTCGCGCAGCTGGCTGAGAATTTCCAGCGAACGGGTGTTCTCATTGAATACGTCCGACTCGGTGATCTCCAGATCAAGACGTCGCGGATCGAGGCCGGTCTGATGCAGCACCTCGATAATGGTGTCGGTCAGCGATGTATTCATCAACTGAATTGGTGAAACGTTGACCGAGACCTTCAGCGGCGTCGCCCAGCTGGCCGCTTCGGCACAGGCGGTTTTCAGCACCCATTCGCCAAGGGCATTAATAAGACCGATTTTCTCTGCCACCGGAATAAACACCGTCGGCGGCACGGCGCCGCGCACCGGATGGAACCAGCGAACCAGCGCTTCATAGCCGTAGATTTCGCGCGTGACGGTATCGGCGATCGGCTGATAGTAGACTTTGAACTCGTCATGGGCCAGGGCCTGCAGCAGATCGTCTTCAAACGATTTGTTCTCCTGCAGGCGCTGCAGCATCCCCGGCCGGAAGATTTGCACATGGCCGCTACCCTCTTTTTTCGCCTCATACAGCGCGAGGTCGGCGCACTTGTACAGATAATCGGTACGACTTTCACCGTCAGAGATCACGATCCCAATGCAGGCGTCGATATTAATCTGCGCATCGTAGATCTGATAGGGCTGGCTGATCTTCTCCCGGATAACATTGGCCCGCTCAAGGGCCATCTCCTCAGTGAGATCGTAGGAGAGCATCGCAAACTCATCACCGCCAAGGCGATACAGCGTCTCGGAGGTTTTGCGGAAAAAAGAGAGGCGACTGGCCAGATCCTGCAGCAGCTTATCGCCAGCATCATGGCCAAGGGTATCGTTCACATCCTTAAAGCTGTCGAGGTCGAAAAGCATCACCACGGCGCATCCCTTATACGGACGCACCTGGTTGACGATCTCCTGCAGCCGCTGCCAGAAAGAGAGACGGTTGGGCATACCGGTCAGCGAATCATGGTAGGCATCGTACTGCAGCCGGCGGTTCTGCACCTGCAGCTTCTCTTTCGAGGCCTGCAGATCGTTGGCCAGCGTTTTCATACGAACATGGGCGCGACGCAGATTATTATTCTGTCGGAGCATCAGCAGACCGAGAGTTATACACATGGCGATCAGCAGAATGGAGATCACCGAGTAGATATAATAGAGATGCTGGATTTTATCATGGGTGATATTAACGATATTGATATCTTGCGTCAGGGTGGCGGCGGCCATTGAGGTCAGCGGACCATCCAGCTCGCTTAACACCGGCAGGATCTGTCTGACCTGCTCCGGCGTCATGGTATCAACTTGTTTATCGAGCAGATGAAGATTACGAATCAGCGTCGCAACCACCGTCTTCCGCTGCTCGCTTTTATTGATAAATTTACCCAGATCGCCCTCCTGCAGAAGCTCGATCTGGCTCATCATGATCTCAAGACGCAGGCGCACCTCATCGTGGTCCGCCCCTTCGGCCCCAATCGCCATTCCCGCCAGACGAGACTCCAGCCGCATATATTCCGACACCATCTGCGACATTGACCACGAGTCCGTATAGCGGGTAAATTTTTGCAACTCACTTTGTCGCTCATGCACCAGATAAGTAATATATCCGGTGACAACAAATAACGACAAAATAATAGCCGTGAGTATTCGATTCAAGATCCAACCCTTATTCTATAATCATCTTTGAAACTTGCCAGGCCGATCGGGAATAATAGATCTGGTTCTGTAATTCAGCACTGCTGTCGTAAGGGTAGACAATAAATAACGGGCCTTTATCACGAATGCGCATATATTGACCGTTCATTTTTAACGCCATAATGACCGGGAATTTATAAAAATCATCAATCGGGATAATGGTGGTGTAGTCGTTCAGCGCCAGCACGCGGGCCGATGTGCCTTTCGCGCCGACTAAATCCATGAGTTTACTAAGGGGAATACCGTCAAAACGAACCTTGCCGGTGTACCAGGGGGTGGTGGTTTCTATCGTCTTCATCCCCAGTTTTTCCAGCATTGCGAGATCAAAAACGGCCTTGTCGCCGACATTCATATTTCCGATTTTTCCGGAAATGGTCAGTACAGGTTTTCCTGTCGGCGCAGGCAGTTTTTCAGCATAAGCAGAAGGCAACATGACAGAACAAAATAAAACTGCAAGAAGTAGACGCATTTTACTCACCATTCCAGAGAGGGAGACACGTTAAGTGTAAACCATTTACGTCGATTCTTAAAAGGTGTCCATCTTTGTTATCCGTTGATTTAATTAAAAGTATAAGCTGGATGGCAAATTGCCAGAATGTTAAGTCCAGGGTGTGATTTCGACCGTCTTTCCCATCGATTCTTTTTTGCGCCATCTCCCCCGCTTAGCAGGCAAACTACTTTCCTCCACGGCCGCTGCGCGGTAGTCTCAGAGCAGACGCAACGGTAAAAGCGTCTCATTCCAATAACAATGAAGTACGTGACTGACAGGACAGGGTATGGATTCAACAATAAGCGTGCAGCCCGGCGAGGCGCCAGATTCACTACATCGGGCCCGGCGGGCGGCCTGGGGTAGTTTTGCCGGCGCGGTGGTCGACTGGTACGATTTTCTTCTCTATGGCATTACCGCCGCGCTGGTGTTCAACCGCGAATTTTTCCCGCAAATCGGCCCGGCGATGGGAACGCTTGCCGCCTTTGCCACCTTCGGCGTTGGGTTTCTTTTTCGCCCGCTCGGCGGAATTATTTTTGGCCACTTCGGCGATCGCCTCGGGCGGAAACGGATGCTGATGATGACCGTCTGGATGATGGGTATCGCCACTGCCTGCATCGGCCTGCTCCCCTCGTTCAACCAGATCGGCTGGTGGGCGCCGGTGCTGCTGGTGTTCCTGCGAGCGGTTCAGGGATTCGCCGTCGGCGGCGAATGGGGCGGCGCGGCGCTGCTCTCGGTGGAGAATGCCCCACAGGGGAAAAAAGCCTTTTACAGCAGCGGGGTGCAGGTGGGCTACGGCGTCGGCCTCCTGCTCTCTACCGGGCTGGTATCGCTGATTAGCAGCCTGACCAGCGACCAGCAGTTCCTCAGCTGGGGCTGGCGCTTACCGTTCCTGTTCAGCGTGGTGCTGGTCCTTATTGCGCTGTGGATCCGTAACGGCATGGCGGAATCGCAGGAGTTTGAAGCGCAGCAGAGCCAGGACAACGCGCCGCAGAAGAAAAAGCGGCTACCGGTAGTGGAAGCGCTGCTTCGCCATCCGGGAGCGTTTTTACTGATTATCGCCCTGCGTCTGTGTGAGCTGCTGACGATGTATATCGTCACCGCCTTCGCCCTCAACTACTCCACGCAAAACCTCGGCCTGCCGCGCGAGCTGTTTCTCAACATTGGCCTGCTGGTGGGCGGTCTTAGCTGCCTGACTATCCCCTGCTTCGCCTGGCTGGCAGACCGCTTTGGCCGTCGGCGGATCTATATCACCGGGGCGCTGATCGGCACTTTGAGCGGTTTCCCGTTCTTTATGGCGCTGGAGAGTCAGTCCGTTTTCTGGATCCTGTTCTTCGCCCTGATGCTGGCCAATATCGCCCATGATATGGTGGTCTGCGTCCAGCAGCCGATGTTTACCGAGCTGTTCGGCGCCAGCTATCGCTATAGCGGCGCCGGCGTCGGCTACCAGG
>NZ_GL882770.1:12594-15023 GCF_000195655.1 Klebsiella sp. MS 92-3 | reverse complement strand
GGGGGCGGCGCGGGCGTCGGCTACCAGGTGGCGAGCGTGGTCGGCGGCGGCTTTACCCCGTTTATTGCCGCGGCGCTGGTCACCTTCTCCGGCGGATCGTGGCACAGCGTGGCCCTCTATCTGACCGCAGGATGCCTGCTGTCAGCGCTCACCGCGCTGATGATGAAAAAGCACCCCGTCGACTGACCCACCAGCGGAGGGCGTAACCCGCGCCCTCCGGTAAGGAGAATACATGTCTCAGTTAACCCTGGCCGACTGCTGGCCTCGCCGTTTTTCCCCCTCTTCGCTGGCGCTGCAGTTTTGCGAGGATCCCACCCAGGCGGAACAGCCGCTGTTTGCCAAAGCCAGCGCCGGCGAGGCCGTCGCCCAGCTCTGGCAGGCGCCGCAGGGATTGGTGGTGCCGGGGAGCTATCGTCAGTTTACGGATCTGCCGGCGGTCAGCGCGCATTTTGCCGCGCGCGGCTGGCCGGTATGGCTTCGCCGCTCCGGCGGCGGTCTGGTACCCCAGGGGCCGGGCATTATCAACCTTAGCCTCGCCTGGCCGGTGCAGCAGCCGCTCGGCGAAGCCGCCGAACCAATCTATCATTCGCTGTGCGCTGTGCTGCAGCGCACCCTCGCGCGCTTCGGCGTTGCCAGCCACCCCCGGGCGGTGAGCGGTTCCTTTTGCGATGGCCGGTATAATCTTGCCTGCGGAGAAGGCGCGGAGGCGCGCAAGATTGTCGGTACCGCCCAGTACTGGCGGCCGCTGGCGGCGGGCGGCGGCCACGTGGTGCTGGCCCATGCGGTGATCCTTATTGACGCCGATCTGAGCGCGGCGCATCAGGCGGCGAACGCCTTCGAAGCGCAGCTCGGCAGCGAGCGGGTCTATTGCGCTGACAAGACCGTTACTCTCGCGCAGCTGCTTCCCGGCGAGCGCCATCTGCTGCCCCGCTTTAGCGAGGCGCTGGCGCAGGAGCTGGACGCGTCTCGCTGAAGGTCGCTTTCAGGTAGCGGCTGAAGGTTTCCACCGCGCGCGACACGCGCGGGGTATAGGGCCGGATGACGTACAGCCGATCGGCAAACACCTCTACTGGCTGCCACGCCGGCAGCAGCTCCTGCACCAGCCCGCGGCCAATGGCCTCCCGGGCGCTGAAATCCGGCAACAGCGCCACCCCAAGCCCCGCCAGCACTGCATCACGTAGCGACTCGCTGTTATTGGTGGCGAATGGCCCCTGCACGTTGATGGTCACCCGAGCATCGGGCGACTGACGGGAGGCGAACGTCCACTGCGGGCGCTGTGGCCCACGGGGATAGGTCAGGCATTGGTGGTGGCGCAGATCTTCGGGGGTCTCCGGGCGGCCATGGCGGCGAATATAGTCGGCGGACGCGACGGTAAGCGTCGCGGTGTGACACAGCGGCCAGGCGACGTGGGTATCGGGGAGCGCCTCGCGTCGACAGTGGCGGATGGCGAGATCGAACCCTTCGCTGGCCAGAGAGACCAGCCGGTCGGTGACCTCAAGCTGCAGATGCAGCTGGGGATGCTGATGCAAAAACGGCGCGATTGCCGGGACCAGCTGCTGGCGGGAAAAGGCCACCGGCGCGGTCAGGCGCAGCGTTCCCCGCAGCGGCCCGCCTTCATCGCAGGCGCCGGTGAAAATATCCCGCAGCTGACCAAACGGCTCGTTGAGCTCCGCCACCAGCCGCAGTCCGTCGTCGCTGAGGCTCACGCTGCGGGTGGTGCGATGGACGAGGGTTTTACCGGTCACCCGCTCCAGCTCGCTGATTTTCTGGCTGATAGCCGACTTGCTGATCCCCAGCTTTTCCGCGGCCCGGGTATAGCTTTTTTGTTCTTCCAGCACCGTCAGCCAGTACAGATGGGGCCAGTAACTCTCCGGACGACTCTCGCTCATGTGATTGTTCACCAGTAAAAACAATGTATTCAACTATAGCGGTTTTTGCCGACGGCGGCATCGGCTAGCATCTTGTTGAGCCCATCATTATTCCCTAACGATAAGGAGCACCTGCATGCCATTACTGACATTTGACCTGATTGAAGGCCGTACGGAACAGGAGGTCAAAACCCTGCTGGATGCCGCCCATCGCGCCGTGCTACGCGCCTTCGAGGTACCAGAACGCGACCGTTACCAGATTGTTCATGAAAACAAAGCCCACCATATGGTGATTGAAGATACCGGCCTCGGACTGACCCGCACGCGGGATCTGGTGGTGGTGCGGGTCTATACCAGCCCGCGCAGCGAGGCGCAGAAGCAGCGCTTCTTCGCCATTTTGCAGGAGGAGCTGGCGGAACACTGCGGCCTGAGCGGCGATGACCTGATGGTGTCGATTATCAGTAACAAGAAAGGCGACTGGAGCTTTGGCCGCGGGGTCGCGCAGTATCTTACCGGCGATCTGTAACCCGCAGCCCGCAGTACACCCTTAGCGGCGGGGCG
>NZ_GL882770.1:6920-12518 GCF_000195655.1 Klebsiella sp. MS 92-3 | reverse complement strand
CCCCCCCCCCCCCCCCCCTCCCCCCCTGGGGGGGGGCGGGCCGTCGCGATACGCTGCCGCGCCTGCTGCTCGATATTCTCCAGCAACTCCTGGACATCGTCTTCATCAATGTCGAGGAACTGGCCTTCCAGCAGCGCGGCGTGAATATCTTCCCGGGTGACCGAAATACCCAGCGGCACCGCCCTGGATTTGACCTCCTCTGCCGCCAGCGGATGCGGATAACGGCGGCCAACCAGGTTATTAAACACAATAGCCAGCAGCGCCAGCATCAGCGAGTTGAGGAGCACCGGGGTCAGCACAAAGTGATAGCCTTCGCTGTGCACCCCGGCGCCGCCGAGGATCGCCGTCAGGGCCACCGCGCCGCCGGGGGGATGCAGACAGCGCAGAAAATACATCCCGGCGATGGCCAGAGCCGCCGCCAGACCGCAGGCCAGCGCCGCATCGGGGACCAGCATACCCACCGTGACACCGATCAGCGCCGACAGCACGTTGCCGCCGACAATCGACCACGGCTGCGCCAGCGGGCTGCTCGGTACGCCAAACAGGAGTACCGCCGAGGCCCCCATCGGGGCAATAAACCACAGATTGACTTCGCCGAGCAGCCAGTGGCTGAACATGCTGGTCACCGCCAGTCCGGTGCCGGCGCCAATGGATCCCAGCACGATATGCCGGCGGGCCACCGGCAGCGCGTGCGGCTTCAGGCGGCCAAGGAAAATCCGCAGCCGTGAAAATATCCCCGCAGGAATAACACTCAACATCGCTTCATCGCTCAAATCATAGGAATTACTTATATTTTATTTTCTTTTTTTAACCTTAAATTAACAACCCTGTCTTTCGCAGGGGATAGCGCGGGCGGCGATGTCCGACGGCATTGTGCTGTGAATTCTCGCGGGGGCTGATAGAATCCCTTTTCGGTCAGGGGGATACCCCTTTTGCGAATTGAAGGTCATAACCCAGTGAATAATAAAATCTCTTTAGCGAAAGAAGTGGCATGGGCCAGCCAGAATATGCCGCGTACCCTGCGTCAGGTCGCCGCGCTGCCCGACCTCAGCGGCGTGCGTCTGGCCTGCTGTATGCACCTCGACATGAAAATAATCCCGCTGGTACAGGGGATCCTCGACAAGGGCGCTCAGGTCTTTTTAACCACCTGTAACCCCACCACCGTGCAGGACGACGTGGTAGCCTGGCTGGTGGAGCGCGGCGCCGAGGCCTGCGCGTGGCGCAATATGAGCGATGCCGACTGGCAACAGTCATGGGAAAAAGCGATTGCCTGGCAGCCCACTCACCTGTGCGAGATGGGCGCCGATATCACCACCCTGCTCCACCAGCGCGGCGATTTTGGGAACATCGTGGCGGGTCTGGAAGCCACCGGCTCGGGCGTCAATCGGCTGGGGGATATTCAGCCAGGCTATCCGATCTTTAACTGGGACGATCTGCCGGTCAAAGAGGGGCTGCACAACCGCCATATGGTCGGTCTCACTGCCTGGCACACCTTCTTCCAGACCACTCACCTCACCCTGCATGAGAAAAAAGTGCTGGTGATCGGCTACGGCCTGGTCGGCCAGGGCGTCGCGGCGGCGGCAAAAGCTTTTGGCGGTCAGGTGATGGTGGCGGAGATCGATCCTGCCCGCCGTCTGCAGGCAGCCTACGACGGCTGGCACGTGGTGGACCTCCAGGAGGCTATCGCCTCGGCGGACGTGGTGGCCACGGCGACAGGCGGTAAAAACGTGGTAAATCGCCAGGCGCTGGACCGCGCGAAAGCGGGAGTATTTATCCTTAACGTCGGCCACGTGGCGGAAGAGATCGACGGCGATTACCTGCGCCAGTACCCCCAGGAAGAGGTGATGCCGTATATCAATGCCTACCGCATGGCCGACAAAACCGTCTATCTGCTGGCCAATGGTTCGATGCTCAATCTGACCGCTGGCTTCGGCGACAGCCTGAACGCCTTTGACGTCACCCTGGCGGTGATGGCCAGCGGCATCCGCCATATTGTCACTAAGGGCATGCGCGCCCCGGCGAAGGTTTATCTCCTGCCCCAGGCGGTCTGGCAGCAGGCCCTGTAAACCCGGCGCATCGCCCCCATCGCGGGACGATGCGTTTTACCATCAGGACGACGGCGCGCTATCGGGCAACACAATATTGCTCTGCGCCAGCGTTCCCATCTGGTTGTACATCACGCTGGCGGCATCCAGCAGGTGCATCGCCAGCGCGGCGCCGCTGCCCTCTCCCAGGCGCATGTCCATATCGAGATACGGCCGCAGACCCAGCGCGTCGAGGGCGATCTGCGCTCCTTTCTCCGCCGACAGGTGTGAAGGAATAAGATAAGGGTGCGCCGACGGGGCCATGCGGCAGGCGGCCAGGGCAGAGGCATAGGAGAGGAAGCCATCCAGCACCACCGGCAGGCCACAGGAGGCCGCCCCGAGGATCACCCCGGTCATGCCCACCAGATCGTAACCCCCCACCTTCGCCAGGACATCCAGCCCGTCGGCCGGGTTCGGCTGATTATGGGCTATCGCCTGGCGCACCACCGCCACCTTATGGCCCCGCTGCGCCAGCGGCAGATTGGCCCCACAACCCACCACCGCGTCAGGGTCGCTGCCCGTCAGGACACTGATCGTCGCTGCGGCCGGGGTGGTATTGGCCATTCCCAATTCGCCGACGCCGAAGGCTTTCACCCCGTCGGCAGCGAGCTGGCGGGTGAGCTGCATGCTGGCCAGCAGCACCGTCTCCGCCTGCTGGCGGCTCATGGCCGCCGTCCGGGCGATATTCCCGCTACCGCGGGCCACCTTGAGGTTAATCAGGCCCGGCAGCGGGTCGGCATCGATGCCGACATCCACTACCTGCACCCTGGCCCCGGCCTGCGCCGCCAGCACGCAGACGCCGGTGTTGCCCCGCACCATATTGCCGGCATGAATGGCCGTCACCCCCTGCGGCGAAGGGGTCACGCCTTCATGCCAGACGCCATGGTCGGCGCACATGACCACAATCGCTTTCTCCGCCAGCGCCAGCTGCCCCTGCAAGCCAGGCAGACCGGCCAGTTGCACCGCCAGCGTCTCCAGACGGCCAAGGCTGCCGGGCGGCTTTAACAGGCCATCAATATGCTGCTGAGCGCGCGCCATGCCCGCCACATCGGGCTGCGGAATGGCAGCCAGTAACGCCGAAAGTGTTCCCATTCTGTTCCTCACCGTTGGTGTCAGGCCTTACAGCAGCGCCAGTAAAAAGAGTAATTCGCCCAGCTCAATCGCCGCCCCGAGGGTATCCCCGGTCTGCCCGCCGAGGGTTCGCTTCAGCGCCCATCCCAGACCCCAAATCAGCACCAGGGTGATCAGCGCGGCGCGCAGCCCCTGCAGCCCCAGCAGGGCGGTGGCCAGCGCGATCGCCATCGCCATCGTCACCAGCGTCTGCTGCAGGCTAATTTTGCCGATAAACAGATTGCCCAGCCCCTTTTCCCGCGCATAGCGATGACGATACATCAGCAGCACCGCCATCCCGCGACCGACGGCGCAGGCCGCCGCCAGGGCTGCGATGGGGTGGATATCACGCAGCAGCAGCTCGCCAACCACCAGCACTTTCGCCACCAGCACAAAGATCAGCGCCAGCCCGCCGTGGGTGCCCAGCCGGCTGTCGCGCATGATCTCCAGCATCCGATCGCGGGTGCGGGCGGAGAAAATGCCGTCGCAGGTATCAGCCAGCCCGTCAAGGTGGAATCCGCCGGTGAGCAGCGCCAGCGCCAGCACGCCGAACAGCGCCGCCAGCGGGACGCCGCACCACGGCTGCAGGAGGAGCGCCACCGCGCCGGCGATGGCGCCAAGCAGTAAACCGACCAGCGGAAAGGTGACGATACTGCGCTGGTACTGTTCGATCTCCAGGCCCTGAGATAACCGCGCCGGGACCGGCAGGCGGCTGATAAACGAGAGTGCAGCAAAGAATGACTTAATCACGTGAGGTTGACTCCTGTCGGCGAAAGCAGCGGAAGAGTTCTGTCGCGCCCGGTCAGCACCTGAGTTTGTCTTCTGGCGAATCGATCGTCGGAGAGGTGAGAGGTGTTGAGATATCGCCCTGACGCCGCTGCGTCAGATGCCCGGCCAGGATGAGAGAAACCTTTCCGATATCAATACGTTTTTCGCGGGCCAGTATAGCAAAGTGTCGGTGAGGAGAGGCAGTTGCCGGAACAAAGTTTTCGCAGAAAAAAGCAGGGAAGAGAGGGAAACGCGGAACAGCCCGGCGACGCTGACCGCCGCCGGACCGGCAGGGTTTAGCCTTCGACTTTGGCTTCGCCCATCACTTTCAGTTTTTTCGAGATGTCGCGGCGCTCTTTGGACAGCTCGGCATTTTTGATGATGTAATCATCAACGCGATCTTCGTAATCGCTCTTCATGCTGGCGATGATGCCCTGGATGGCTTCCACGCTCATGCCCGGTTTGATGTAGTCGCTGAGGTTGTCCAGCAGCAGAACGCGCTTCTGGTTATCACGGATCTTTTTCTCAACGTCCTGAATTTCACGCTGCAGTTTGTTCTTACGACGGTACAGACGAACAAACTCCAGTACGTCCTGGAAAGAAGGCTTAGTTGTTTCCATTTTTACACCCCTAATAATTGAGATTCGGATTCGTAAAGCGACTGCGTTATAGGGCTAACATAACTGCTAGCAGCCGCTGATGACAATGTTTTTTCCTTTGCGTTTATCATAACCCTAAACGCTGCTGAATCGAAACAACCCATGTGGTTACCCGGTGCATCTGATGTTTATTTGCGCAACGCGCGGCAGATCAGATGCGAGAGCAGCTCCAGCTGGCGCGCCAGTTCGATTGAGAGCCAAACATAGCCATGGACCGGGGTTTCCGCCAGGCCGTCATCACCCTGCTCTTTCAGCAGCTGGCGCAGTTCGAGGACGATCTCAGTCAGCTTTTCATTGTTGGCGCGCACAGGCTGAGGGTTCCCTTCGTACAGCGCGTGGGCGATGGACAACAGCGTCTGCTGGGTCATCTGCTGCGTCTCCCGCAGGGTGTGCGCATTGAGCATCACGAAGTGACCCGGACGCGTTGCCCACCAGGCGTTGATCTGCAGCTCCAGCATGCAGACGAGGTTGCGGCTGACGGTCTGGATAGCCTCGAAGATCGCCTTCTGGATGTGCGTCTCTTTGCTGGCGGGGGTGATCAGCCCGCGCATTTTAACCACGTCGTTCAGCGCCTGCTGGAGATGCTTTTCCAGCCGCGGTCGATCCACCAGATTTGGCGAGAAGCCGGCCTGGTAGAGGCGGTTAAAGTTGGTGACATAGCTGGCCATCTGGATGCGCCAGTGGATGAACGCCCGCTGCGGCCAGATGCCGGTAAACAGCATCGCCAGCAGCGAGCCGAAGATCACATCGCCGCTTCGCCACAGCGCGGTATGCATATCGCCGGGCGGCGCCCCGACCACCACCGACAGAGTAATGCCGATCAGCAGCGCCTGATAGGGTTTCTTGCCCAGCGCCAGCCAGCCGCAGAGGAACATCGCCGCCGCGCACCAGAGGACCATCAGCGGCAGAGAGATGAGCTCAAGCTTCAGCGCCACCAGCCCCAGCGCCGAACCGAGGATCGTGCCGCCGGTACGCTG
>NZ_GL882770.1:552-6820 GCF_000195655.1 Klebsiella sp. MS 92-3 | reverse complement strand
CGCCGACCCGAGGATCGTGCCGCCGATACGCTGAAACGCCCGCGGCACGACGTTACCCCAGAAGGAGATCGGCCCCATCACCACCACCAGAGTGATGAGAGGCCAGGTTCCCTCAGGCACGTTCAGCAGCCGCACCAGCAAAAAAGTGAGCACAAAGGCCAGCGCAATCCGCACACCATGCACCACCCGATAATGGCGATACAAGCGGATCTCAAATGGCTTGAGTGATTTATCAGCGCGCACAACCCTCTCCGGCAAAACGAAAAGGCCAATTGTAACTGCTTTTTCGCCCGGAGCATGCCGGGAATGTAAAAAACCTTGTCCGGAACAGGGGTAAACCGCTACGACGCGACGCGCTCAACGGGAACATACATGTCGATATCCCAGTAGCCGTCGTGGTTGCCGTCGTTAAGATAGACCTCAAAGCAGGGCTGGGGGGCGATGCGATACGCCGTGCTCTGCTGCAGGCTGTCAAAAAACTGCATCCACGGGGTGGCGAAGTCGTAATCCACCACCCGCGCGCGGGCGCAGGCGTAATCCCCGCCGGCAATCGCCGCCAGGATCACCCCTTCGCTGTTGGCGGGAATGACATAATCCTCATCCACGGTGACCGCTGTCGCGCAGCGCAGTTTTTCCGCCGGCACTTCCTCCGGGTTATCGTAGTAGACGGCCACCCATTCGCGGGCGGGCACCTGGTGGTTCTCAACCCACATCATCAGTTGCTCAAACCCCTGCTTGACCGTGTGATCCCAGGGCCCGACCAGATGGAAACCGGCGATGGTTTTCTTGCCGAGGGTGGTGATGCTGTAGTTCATCTTGCCTCCTTTGGAGATAAATGACTGTATAAATATACAGTTAATTTAACAGGAGATCCCCCCTCAGTATGTGCGCGAATTCACAGAGTCGCCACCACACTGCTGTAAAAACAGGCGCCCCGCCAGCACGAACGACAGACGAAAAAAAACCGCCTGCAAAGAGGCGGTTGGCGTGGTTACAGCTCGTGATGCAGGTAATCGCTCATTCGCGAGAACACTCCGCCTTTATTGATGCTTTCGAGGGTGACCAGCGGATAGTGCCCCACCACCTTGTCGCCGTCATACAGTGAAATCTCGCCAACCCGCTGATTGGCGGCGATCGGCGCCTCAAGGTCCTTCTTATCCAGCACATATTTCGCTTTAATGCGCGACACTTCCGCCTTCGGCAGGGCTAACCAGAAATCCTGATCGGTGCCGAGCTTAATCTGCTCTTTATCGCCGTACCAGATACGCTCGGTGCCGACCTTCTGCCCCTTCTGCAGCACCTGCACGGTGTCGAAGTTCTGCTGCCCCCAGTGCAGCAGTTTAGCGGCCTGCTGCTCGCGGCCTTTCGGACTGTCCGCCCCCATCACCACGGCGATCAGCCGGCGCTGGCCATCCACCGCCGAGGCGATCAGGTTGAACCCGGCGCCCGAGGTGTGGCCGGTTTTCAGGCCATCGACGTTCATGGTTTTATCCCACAGCAGACCGTTACGGTTTTGCTGGGTGATCCCGTTCCACGTCAGGCTTTTCTGGCTGTACATGTGGTAGACGTCAGGTTCGCCATGAATAATCGCCCGCGACAGCACCGCCAGGTCATAGGCCGAACTGTGCTGGCCCGGAGCGTCGAGGCCGTGGACGGTTTCGAAATGGGTGTCCCGCAGGTGCAGTTTTTCGACATACTGATTCATCAGGGCGACAAACTGCGGCTGGCCGCCGGCGACATAGTCGGCCAGCGCGACGCAGGCGTCGTTACCGGAGTCGACAATCAGCCCACGGCTGAGGTCGCGGACGCTGACGCGATCCCCTGGCTTTAAGAACATCAGCGATGACCCGTCGAACACCGGGTTGCCCTTCGCCCAGGCGTCTTTACCCACGGTGACGATATCGTCAAAGGTGATACGATGGCTGTCGATGGCGCGATCGACCACGTAGCCGGTCATCAGTTTGGTCAGACTGGCAGGATTGCGCTGCTGATGTTCGTTACCCGCGGTCAGGACCTGACCGGTGGTGTAATCCATCAGCACCCAGGAGCCAGCCTGAATGGAAGGCGGCGCGACCGTAGCAGGTAAGTCGACGGCAAATGCGCAGGAAACGCTCGAAGCGAGCAAAGATACAGCAATAAACAAACGGCCTTTCAACGGCATATCCTCTAGATTTACAGATCCGCCGTCCTTTTTACGGAACTTCGCGTTTCATATCAGGGTTTAATTGCAAGAAAATATGACACAGCAGAGGAAGTTGCTTGCCGCGACCCTTCTGATGACCGGGCAAATCGTTTACCATACCGGTCGCACGCCACCACGGATAATGAACAGACTATGCAAGATAGCGTCAACCAGCCCGGATTTTTATTCCACGATTATGAAACCTTCGGCACCAGCCCTTCCCTCGACCGGCCGGCGCAGTTCGCCGCCATCCGCACCGACGCGGAGCTGAATGTGCTCGGCGAGCCCGAGGTGTTTTACTGCAAGCCCGCTGACGATTACCTGCCGCAGCCGCAGGCGGTGATGATCACCGGGATCACCCCGCAGGAAGCGCTGGCCAAAGGGGATAATGAGGCCGCGTTTGCCCGCCGCATCCACGATCTGTTCACGGTGCCGCAAACCTGTATCGTCGGCTATAACAACGTGCGCTTTGATGACGAAGTGACGCGGAATATCTTCTATCGCAACTTCTATGACCCTTATGCCTGGAGCTGGCAGCACGATAACTCGCGCTGGGATCTGCTCGACGTGATGCGCGCCTGCTATGCCCTGCGCCCGGAAGGGATCGCCTGGCCGGAGAATGACGAAGGGTTGCCGAGCTTCCGGCTTGAACATCTGACCGTCGCCAACGGTATTGAACACCAGAACGCCCATGACGCGATGGCCGACGTATACGCCACCATCGCCATGGCGAAACTGGTGAAAACCCGGCAGCCGCGGCTGTTTGATTATCTCTACAGCCACCGCAATAAGCGCAAGCTGGCGACGCTTATCGACGTGCCGCAGATGAAGCCCCTGGTGCATGTCTCCGGCATGTTTGGCGCCGCGCGCGGCAACACCAGCCTGGTGGCGCCCCTGGCCTGGCATCCGGAAAACCGCAATGCGGTGATTATGGTCGATCTGGCGGGCGATATGGCGCCGCTGCTGGAACTGGATGCCGATGCCCTGCGCGAGCGGCTTTACACCCCGCGCGCCGAGCTTGGCGATCAGCCGGCGGCGCCGATCAAGCTGGTGCATTTAAATAAATGTCCGGTACTGGCCCAGGCCAATACCCTGCGCCCGCAGGATGCCGACCGGCTGGGGATCTCCATTCAGCGCTGTCTGGAGAATGCCCAGCTGCTGCGGGCGAATCCGCAGGTGCGGGAGAAAGTGGTGGCGGTCTATGCCGAAGCCGAGCCGTTCGTGCCGTCCGAAAACGTCGACGCCCAGCTGTACAATGGGTTCTTTAGCGATGCCGACCGCGCGGCGATGAAAATCGTGCTGGAAACCGAACCGCGCAATCTGCCGGCACTGGATATCACCTTCGCCGACCAGCGTATCGAACGCCTGCTGTTTAACTACCGGGCGCGCAACTTCCCCGGCACGCTCGATGAACATGAGCAGCAGCGCTGGTTAGAGCACCGTCGTCAGGTGTTTACGCCAGAGTTTTTGCAAGCCTATGCCGATGAGCTGCAGATGCTGTATCAACAGTATGCGGATGATAAAGAGAAGCTGGCGCAGCTGAAGGCGCTGTGGCAGTACGCACAGGATATTGTCTGATTGGCTGAAATACCCGGGTTGCGGCTAACGCCTTACCCGGGCTACAAACTCAGTTGGGTGTCCAACTTTTGGGGGGCAGTCCAGCAGCGCCGCCGGGCATTGCGTCCCCAGTTCGTGCTTACCTTTTTGCCCGGTGGCGGCTTCGCCTTACCGGGCCTGGGCGCTGGTACCAGAGTAGCCCGGGTAAGACGCCTCGCGTCGCACCCGGGAACGTTGCTTAGCTTTTCGCGCGGCTGGCGATGATTTCATCCGCCACATTACGCGGCGCTTCCGCGTAATGGTGGAACTCCATGCTGTAGGTTGCCCGTCCCTGAGACATCGAGCGCAGCGTGGTGGAATAACCAAACATCTCCGCCAGCGGCACGTCGGCGCGGATGATCTGGCTGCCGAAGCGCTCTTCCATCCCCTGCACCATCCCGCGACGGGAAGAGAGATCGCCCATAATATTCCCGGCGTACTCTTCCGGCGTCTCCACCTCGACGTGCATCACCGGCTCAAGGATCACCGGATCCGCTTTGCGCGCGCCCTCCCGGAAGCCGAAGATCGCCGCCATGCGGAACGCCATCTCCGAGGAGTCCACGTCGTGGTACGACCCAAAGGTCAGGGTCGCTTTCACGTCAACCACCGGATAACCCGCCAGCACGCCGGTGCCCATCGCTTCGCGCAGCCCTTTCTCCACGGAAGGGATGTACTCGCGCGGCACTACCCCGCCTTTGGTGGCGTCCTCGAAGACGAAACCGCTGCCCGGCGCCAGCGGCTCCAGGGTCAGTACGACGTGGCCATACTGCCCTTTGCCGCCGGACTGGCGCACAAATTTGCCTTCCACGTCCGTCACTTTCTTGCGCAGGGTTTCGCGGTAGGTGACCTGCGGACGACCAATGTTGGCCTCGACGCCAAACTCGCGCTTCATCCGGTCGACAATGATCTCCAGATGCAGCTCACCCATGCCGGAGATAATCGTCTGGCCGGACTCTTCATCGGTATGCAGACGGAACGACGGATCTTCCGCCGCCAGCCGCTGCAGCGCGATGCCCATTTTCTCCTGGTCCGCTTTGGTCTTCGGCTCAATCGCCAGCGAAATCACCGGCTCCGGAAACTCCATCCGTTCGAGGGTAATGATCGCATCCGGGTCGCATAACGTATCGCCGGTGGTCACATCCTTCAGACCGACGCAGGCCGCAATATCCCCGGCGTGCAGTTCGTCAACTTCGTGACGGTCGTTGGCCTGCATCAGCACGATACGCCCGATGCGCTCTTTCTTGCCCTTCACCGGGTTCCACACCGCATCGCCTTTCTTCAGCGTCCCGGAGTAGACGCGGATAAAGGTCAGCTGGCCGACGTAGGGGTCGGTCATCAGTTTGAACGCCAGCGCCGACAGCGGCTCATCGTCGCTCGGATGGCGTTCCGCCGGCTGGCCTTGCTCATCAACGCCCTGTATCGCCGGAATATCCAGCGGCGACGGCATCAGCTCCACCACCGCATCGAGCATGCGCTGCACGCCTTTGTTTTTAAAGGCGCTCCCGCAGAGCACCGCCTGGATCTCCCCCTTCACCGTGCGCTGGCGCAGACCGGCGACGATCTCCGCCTCGTCCAGCTCACCGGTTTCCAGGTATTTATCCATCAGCTCATCGCTGGCTTCCGCCGCCGCCGAGACCATTTTCTCCCGCCACTGCTGCGCCGTCGCCAACAGCTCGTCAGGGACTGGCCCATAGCTGAAGGTCATGCCCTGGGTGGCGTCATCCCACAGGATGGCGCGCATTTTCACCAGGTCGACGACGCCGGTGAAATGCTCTTCAGCGCCAATGGGGATCACAATCGGCACCGGGTTAGCCTTCAGGCGGTCGATCATCATCTGCACCACGCGGAAGAAGTCCGCCCCCGGGCGGTCCATCTTGTTGACGAAGGCCAGCCGCGGAACGTGGTATTTATTCGCCTGGCGCCAGACGGTCTCCGACTGGGGCTGCACCCCGCCGACGGAGTCGTACACCATCACCGCGCCGTCGAGCACGCGCATAGAACGTTCCACCTCAATGGTGAAATCCACGTGCCCCGGGGTGTCGATGATATTGATCCGGTGCGGCTCGAAGCTGCGGTCCATCCCCGGCCAGAAGCAGCTTACCGCCGCCGAGGTAATGGTGATCCCGCGCTCCTGCTCCTGGGCCATCCAGTCGGTGGTTGCCGCGCCATCGTGTACTTCACCCAGCTTATGGCTCATCCCGGTATAAAACAGGATGCGCTCGGTGGTGGTGGTTTTACCGGCATCGATATGCGCGGAGATACCGATGTTGCGATAACGTTCGAGAGGGATGGGTCGGGGCATGATGCGTCCTTAGTCGTTTTGACGGTCAGTCTGCGGTCGGAATGATCCGCAGTTCATTTAACTGCGTCTATCATAGTACAACTGTACGAGTATATTCGAACTATTTTTGCTATCATTACGATTGGGCAGGTTGCGGCGGCGCGCGTGGCAACAGAGCAGTAGTTTGGGTATAGTAGCCGCCGGCCGCC
>NZ_GL882770.1:0-468 GCF_000195655.1 Klebsiella sp. MS 92-3 | reverse complement strand
CCCCCCCCCCCCCCGCCGTTATGAGCTGCGGCCGCGCCACCGCCGACACAGGATTATTATGATCGCCAATCACCCCGAACGAGAACAAATTCGCCTGGAAAATGTCCTTTCCGCGCTCGGAAACCCGCTGCGACTGGAGATCATTCGTACGCTGGCCGACGGCAGCGAGCTGAGCTGCAACGCCCTGCGCCAGGAGGAGGTGGCCAAGTCCACCATGACCCACCACTGGCGCGTCCTGCGTGACAGCGGTGTGATCTGGCAACGGCCTCAGGGACGGGAGAACATGATTTCGCTGCGCCGGGAAGATCTGGACGCCCGTTTTCCCGGCCTGCTGGATACGCTGCTGAAAGTTATGGTGCAGGCAGGATAAGCTCTTCTGCCGGGTGGCGCTTCGCTTACCCGGCCTACATAACCATTAAATTTCAGAAGGTTAACCATCACCGTAGGCCCGCGCAAGCGCAGCGCCGC
>NZ_GL882769.1:5513-16259 GCF_000195655.1 Klebsiella sp. MS 92-3 | reverse complement strand
GGCTGCCCCGGCCTTCCGGGAACGTCTCAGAGATTTTGAGGCCGTCAACACCGGCAGTTTCAGCAGCCCAGGGCGGCAGTGCGTAAACGGCCGGTCCTGGAACAGTAGGTCAGGTAAGCGTAGCGCCACCTGACAAGACTACATCTCGATCTCAATATCGCCTTTCGCCCGGCAGCAGCAGGGCAAAATTTCCCCCGGCTGGATAAAGGCCAGCGGCTCGGTCAGCCAGTCAACCTGGCCGGAGACCAGACGCGTGCGGCAGGAGCCGCAGTAGCCTTCGCGGCACTGATATTCGACGTTGATATTATGCGACTCCAGCGCCGCCAGCAGGGAAGGGTGTTCATCCTGACACTCAAGGCGAGTGTCAGAGATTTTCAGGAAGATCCGCTTCATTACAGCTGGAAGTTACTCAGATCGTCGGCATCGACTTCAGAATCGATCTGGCCGACGAGATAAGAACTGACTTCCACTTCCTGCGGCGCCACCTGAACGTTGTCGGAGACCAGCCAGGTGTTGATCCATGGGATCGGGTTGGAGCGGGTCTGGAACGGCAGATCGAGGCCCACCGCCTGCATGCGGATATTGGTGATGTACTCGACGTACTGGCAGAGAATATCTTTATTCAGGCCGATCATCGAGCCGTCGCGGAACAGGTAGTCCGCCCACTCTTTCTCCTGCTGCGCCGCCAGCACGAACAGGTCATAGCACTCCTGCTTGCACTCTTCGGCGATTTCCGCCATTTCCGGATCGTCGCTGCCGGAGCGCAGCAGGTTCAGCATATGCTGGGTGCCGGTCAGGTGCAGCGCTTCATCGCGGGCGATCAGGCGGATAATTTTGGCGTTGCCTTCCATCAGTTTGCGTTCGGCAAAGGCGAAGGAGCAGGCGAAGCTGACGTAGAAGCGGATCGCTTCCAGGGCATTAACGCTCATCAGGCACAGATAGAGTTTCTTTTTCAGCTCGCGCAGATTCACGGTCACGGTTTTGCCGTTGACGGTGTGGGTGCCTTCGCCCAGCAGATGCCAGTAGCTGGTCATCTCGATCAGCGAATCGTAATAGTGAGAGATGCCTTCCGCACGTTTCTGGATCTGCTCGTTGGTGACGATGTCGTCGAACACGGTCGCCGGGTCGTTGACGATGTTGCGGATGATGTGAGTGTACGAACGCGAGTGAATGGTCTCGGAGAAGGCCCAGGTTTCTACCCAGGTCTCCAGCTCCGGGATGGAGATCAGCGGCAGCAACGCCACATTCGGGCTACGGCCCTGGATGGAGTCGAGCAGCGTCTGGTACTTCAGGTTGCTGATGAAAATATGTTTTTCATGTTCCGGCAGCGCCTGGTAGTCGATGCGATCGCGGGAAACGTCAACCTCTTCTGGGCGCCAGAAGAAGGAGAGCTGCTTTTCAATCAGCTTTTCAAAGATGTCGTATTTTTGCTGATCGTAGCGGGCCACGTTAACCGGCTGGCCAAAAAACATAGGTTCCAGCAGCTGATCGTTTTTCGTCTGTGAAAAAGTGGTGTATGCCATTGAAGTGAGTCCTGTTGAACTGTATTGCCCGGCAGGAATGGGTTGGCCGGGCCTACACAAACGTAGGCCGGGTAAGCGTAGCGTTACCCGGCAAAAATACCTTAGATCTTACAAGCGCCGCTTTCGCAGCCGTCGTCCTGGATGGACGGGGCCAGGTCATCCTGGGCGTCTTCAGCGCCATCACGGGTGTTGTGATAGTACAGCGTTTTGACGCCGAATTTATAGGCGTTGAGCAGGTCTTTGAGCAACTGCTGCATCGGCACTTTTCCGGACGGGAAGCGTGTCGGATCGTAGTTAGTGTTGGCAGAGATCGACTGGTCGATAAACTTCTGCATGATACCCACCAGCTGCAGATAACCGTCGTTGTTCGGCATCTCCCACAGCAGCTCGTAGGCGTTCTGCAGGTTTTCGTAATCCGGCACCACCTGGCGCAGGATACCGTCCTTGGACGCTTTGATACTCACGTGGCCGCGCGGCGGCTCAATGCCGTTGGTGGCGTTGGAGATCTGCGACGAGGTCTCGGACGGCATCAGCGCGGAGAGCGTTGAGTTGCGCAGGCCGTGAGTTTTAATGGACTCGCGCAATGCTTCCCAGTCGTAGTGCAGGGGTTCGCTGACGATGCCGTCCAGATCTTTCTTATAGGTATCGATCGGCAGGATGCCCTGCGCATAGGTGGTTTCGTTGAACCACGGGCAGGCGCCTTGCTCGATAGCCAGCTCGTTAGAGGCCTTCAGCAGATAGTACTGAATCGCTTCGAACGTTTTGTGCGTCAGGTTGTTGGCGCTGCCGTCGGAGTAGCGTTTGCCATGCTTCGCCAGATAGTAAGCGAAGTTGATCACGCCGATACCCAGCGTACGACGCCCCATCGCACCGCGTTTAGCCGCCGGGATGGGGTAATCCTGATAGTCGAGCAGCGCATCCAGAGCACGCACCGCCAGCACCGCCAGCTCTTCCAGCTCGTCGAGGCTGTCGATAGCCCCGAGGTTGAAGGCCGACAGGGTGCACAGCGCGATTTCGCCGTTTTCGTCGTTGACATCTTCCAGCGGTTTGGTCGGCAGGGCAATCTCCAGGCACAGGTTAGACTGACGCACCGGGGCGACTACCGGATCGAACGGGCTGTGGGTGTTGCAGTGGTCGACGTTCTGGATATAGATGCGGCCGGTAGAGGCGCGCTCCTGCATCATCAGCGAGAACAGCTCAACGGCTTTAATACGCTGCTTACGAATGGTGTCGTCCTGCTCGTACTGGGTGTACAGGCGCTCAAACTCGTCCTGATCGGCGAAGAAGGCGTCATACAGGCCCGGGACGTCGGAAGGGCTGAACAGGGTAATATCGCCGCCCTTCAGCAGACGGGTGTACATCAGCTTGTTGATCTGTACCCCGTAGTCCATGTGACGAACGCGGTTGGCGTCGGTACCACGGTTGTTTTTCAGCACCAGCAGGCTTTCCACTTCCAGATGCCACATTGGGTAGAAGAGGGTTGCCGCGCCGCCGCGCACGCCGCCCTGCGAGCAGGATTTCACCGCGGTCTGGAAATGCTTGTAGAACGGAATGCAGCCGGTGTGGAAGGCTTCGCCGCCGCGGATCGGGCTGCCCAGCGCGCGAATGCGCCCGGCGTTGATGCCGATGCCGGCGCGCTGGGAAACGTATTTCACAATCGCGCTGGAGGTGGCGTTGATGGAATCCAGGCTGTCGCCGCACTCGATCAGCACGCAGGAGCTGAACTGACGGGTTGGGGTACGCACGCCGGACATGATCGGCGTCGGCAGCGAGATTTTAAAGGTGGACACCGCGTCGTAGAAACGCTTGATATAGTCCAGACGCGTTTCGCGCGGATAGTTCGAGAACAGGCAAGCGGCGACGAGAATATAGAGGAACTGCGCGCTCTCATAAATTTCGCCGGTGACGCGGTTTTGTACCAGATACTTGCCTTCCAGCTGTTTAACGGCTGCGTAGGAGAAGTTCATGTCGCGCCAGTGGTCGAGGAAACCGTCCATCTGCTGGAACTCTTCTTCCGTGTAGTCTTCCAGCAGATGATGATCGTATTTACCTTTCTCAACCATCTTCACCACGTGATCGTAGAGCGCCGGCGGCTCAAACTGACCGAAGGCTTTTTTACGCAAATGGAAAATCGCCAGACGCGCGGCGAGGTACTGGTAATCCGGCGCGTCGCGGGAGATCAGATCCGCAGCGGCTTTAATAATGGTTTCGTGGATGTCCGCGGTTTTGATGCCGTCATAGAACTGGATATGGGAGCGCAGTTCTACCTGGGAAATCGAAACGTTATTCAGTCCTTCTGCCGCCCAATCCAGTACGCGATGGATTTTGTCGAGATTGATGCGCTCGGTGGTCCCGTCGCGCTTTGTCACCAGCAGACTCTGATTCATGTGGATTTTACCTGTCCGTGAAAGAAAATATCCCCCGTTTATCCACAGAAGGCCGTTGTGACTAACTCTGTGGATAAATACTATATGTAGGGGGTTGTCGATAAAAGAAACGCTATATGGTGAGTATTTTAGTAAGGAATCTTTTGAGTACAAGGGTTGATTTTGACGTTAAATTGAGGTTGCGGAAGGGTAATAATCCGCAAGTCCACGTCGCATAAGGCCTGGAGAAGAAGTCAATAAAACAGAAAAAAAAATGAAAATTTGATCGAGTGCTGATTTCTTCATCGGAAGAAATAATCACGCGGCTTGATGCCGCGCAATCATCATAAGCGGAGGTGCTGACCTCAGTCCTGTTTGGCGGTTGTATGCAACATATAGTTAACATCAACCCCCGGCGCTAACTTGAAGGTATTGGTCAGCGGATTGTAATGCAGACCGATGATATGCTGCTCTTTCAGAGTAGTCTGATCTACCCAGCCCAGCAGCTCGGCCGGCTTGATAAACTTCTTCACATCATGAGTGCCTTTGGGCACCATCTTCATGACATATTCCGCCCCGACTACCGCCATCAGCCAGGCCTTGCCGTTGCGGTTGATGGTGGAGAAGAAGACCTGGCCGCCGGGCTTCACTAACCGCGCGCAGGCGTGCACCACCGACTGCGGGTCGGGGACGTGCTCCAGCATCTCCAT
Source organism: Klebsiella sp. MS 92-3 (assembly GCF_000195655.1). Classification (NCBI taxonomy): domain Bacteria; kingdom Pseudomonadati; phylum Pseudomonadota; class Gammaproteobacteria; order Enterobacterales; family Enterobacteriaceae; genus Klebsiella; species Klebsiella sp. MS 92-3. The sequence continues at coordinate 11,660 of NZ_GL882769.1, read as the reverse complement.
GCAGGTCACGACGTCATACTGCTGCGGGTGCTTCGCGGCATGTTCCTCAACTGTTTCCTGAACATAGTCTACCTGAATACCGCTCTCCAGGGCGTGCAGCCTGGCGACCTGCAGCGGTTCGGCCCCCATGTCCAGCCCGGTGACCGTCGCGCCTTCGCGCGCCATGCTCTCGGCGAGGATGCCGCCGCCGCAGCCGACATCGAGGACTTTTTTACCGAACAGGCCGCCGGAGCGTTCGGCAATATAGCCCAGCCGCAGCGGGTTGATGCGGTGGAGCGGTTTGAACTCGCCCTCCAGATCCCACCAGCGCGAGGCGACGGCTTCGAATTTGGCGATTTCAGCATGATCGACGTTAGGGGCTACCGACGTTTTTTCGGCATTCATGGGCGCTTTTACTCCTTTTCTGTTCAGACCTGCGAGTATATCAGCAGCGCGCCATGAATAAACCGTATTGCTTTACCTCTATTAGCGCGGCTGTGTTATAATTTGCGACCTTTGAATCCGGGATACAGTAGAGGGATAGCGGTTAGATGAGCGACCTTGCGAGAGAAATTACACCGGTCAACATTGAGGAAGAGCTTAAGAACTCTTATCTGGATTATGCGATGTCGGTCATTGTTGGCCGTGCGCTGCCGGATGTCCGAGATGGCCTGAAGCCGGTACACCGTCGCGTACTTTACGCCATGAACGTATTGGGCAATGACTGGAACAAAGCCTATAAAAAATCAGCCCGTGTCGTTGGTGACGTAATCGGTAAATACCACCCGCACGGCGACTCCGCGGTATACGACACCATCGTGCGTATGGCGCAGCCGTTCTCGCTGCGTTACATGCTGGTGGACGGCCAGGGTAACTTTGGTTCCATCGACGGCGACTCCGCCGCGGCGATGCGTTATACCGAAATTCGTCTGGCGAAAATCGCTCATGAGCTGATGGCCGATCTTGAAAAAGAGACGGTCGATTTCGTCGACAACTATGACGGTACGGAGCGTATTCCGGACGTCATGCCGACCAAAATTCCTAACCTGCTGGTGAACGGCGCCTCCGGGATCGCCGTAGGGATGGCCACCAACATACCGCCGCATAACCTGACGGAAGTGATTAACGGCTGTCTGGCGTATGTTGACGATGAAGACATCAGCATTGAAGGGCTGATGGCGCATATTCCTGGCCCTGATTTCCCGACCGCCGCCATTATCAATGGCCGTCGCGGCATCGAAGAGGCCTACCGCACCGGTCGCGGTAAAGTGTACATCCGCGCGCGCGCGGAAGTGGAAGTGGACGCGAAATCCGGCCGCGAAACCATCATCGTGCACGAAATTCCGTATCAGGTGAACAAAGCGCGCCTGATCGAGAAAATCGCCGAGCTGGTCAAAGAAAAACGCGTGGAAGGCATCAGCGCGCTGCGTGACGAGTCTGATAAAGACGGGATGCGCATCGTGATTGAAGTGAAGCGCGATGCGGTAGGGGAAGTGGTGCTTAACAACCTCTATTCCCAGACCCAGCTGCAGGTCTCCTTCGGCATCAACATGGTAGCTCTGCACCATGGTCAGCCGAAGATCATGAACCTGAAGGACATTATCGCCGCGTTTGTACGCCACCGCCGTGAAGTGGTGACCCGTCGTACGATTTTCGAACTGCGCAAAGCGCGCGACCGGGCGCATATCCTCGAAGCGCTGGCCGTTGCGCTGGCCAACATCGACCCGATTATCGAACTGATCCGTCGCGCGCCGACCCCGGCAGAAGCGAAAACGGCGCTGGTTGCCCAGGCGTGGGATCTTGGTAACGTCGCGGCGATGCTGGAGCGCGCCGGGGATGACGCCGCGCGTCCGGAATGGCTGGAGCCAGAGTTCGGCGTGCGCGACGGTAAATACTATCTGACCGAGCAGCAGGCTCAGGCGATTCTGGATCTGCGTCTGCAGAAACTGACCGGCCTTGAGCATGAAAAACTGCTCGACGAATATAAAGAGCTGCTGGAGCAGATCGCGGAGCTGCTGCACATTCTCGGCAGCGCCGACCGTCTGATGGAAGTGATTCGCGAAGAGCTGGAGCTGATCCGCGACCAGTTCGGCGACGAACGTCGTACCGAAATCACCGCCAACAGCGCTGATATTAACATCGAAGATCTGATCAACCAGGAAGATGTGGTGGTCACCCTGTCGCATCAGGGGTATGTGAAGTATCAGCCGCTGACCGACTACGAAGCACAGCGTCGTGGCGGTAAAGGCAAATCGGCAGCGCGCATTAAAGAAGAAGACTTTATCGACCGCCTGCTGGTGGCTAACACCCATGACACCATCCTCTGCTTCTCAAGCCGCGGCCGTCTGTACTGGATGAAGGTCTATCAGCTGCCGGAAGCCAGCCGCGGCGCGCGCGGTCGGCCGATCGTCAACCTGCTGCCGCTGGAAGCCGATGAGCGCATCACCGCCATCCTGCCGGTCCGCGAGTACGAAGAGGGCGTCAACGTCTTTATGGCGACCGCCAGCGGTACCGTGAAGAAAACCGCGCTGACCGAGTTCAGCCGTCCGCGTTCCGCCGGTATCATCGCGGTCAACCTGAACGAAGGCGATGAGCTGATCGGCGTCGATCTGACCTCTGGTCAGGATGAAGTGATGCTGTTCTCCGCGGCCGGTAAGGTTGTACGCTTCAAGGAAGACGCCGTTCGCGCCATGGGCCGTACCGCCACCGGCGTACGCGGTATTAAGCTTGCGGAAAACGACAGCGTCGTCTCGCTGATTATTCCACGCGGCGAAGGCGCGATCCTGACGGTGACGCAAAACGGTTACGGTAAACGTACCGCGGCGGCGGAGTATCCGACCAAGTCGCGTGCCACCCAGGGCGTTATTTCGATCAAAGTCACCGAGCGTAACGGTTCCGTGGTCGGCGCCGTGCAGGTGGATGACTGCGATCAGATCATGATGATCACCGACGCCGGGACGCTGGTGCGTACCCGCGTTTCCGAAGTGAGCATCGTGGGCCGTAACACCCAGGGCGTGATCCTCATCCGCACCGCGGAAGATGAAAACGTGGTAGGTCTGCAGCGCGTGGCTGAGCCGGTGGATGATGAAGAGCTGGATGCCATCGACGGTAGCGCGGCAGAAGGCGATGATGATATCGCCCCGGAAGCGGATACCGATGACGACATCGCCGAAGACGAAGAATAATCGTCCGAGGTAAATGTTCTGGAAGGGCCGGGTATTTTCCCAGCCCTTTTTGCATTAACATTGCGGCAAAGCCGGTTTACCGCTACCTTAACCGCATTCTGTTGAGTCCCTGACGGCCGAGCATCGCCACATTGAAATATCTTGCCTCTTTTCATACAACCCTGAAGGTTTCACGTTATCTGTTCAGAGCGCTGGCGGTATTGCTGTGGCTGCTTATTGCGTTTGTCTCTGTGTTTTATATCGTCAACGCGCTGCACGAGCGGGAAGCCGAAATCCATCAGGAGCTTAATCTCAACGCCGATCAGGCCCAGCGCTATATCCAGCGTACCGCGGATGTAATGAAAGAGCTGAAGTATGTCGCCGGTAATCGCTTGTCGGCAGGGGACGCGGTAGCGCAAGGGCAAAACGGCGATATGGCGGTGCCCAACTTTGAACCCCTGTACCCCGATTCCGACTGCAGCGCGATGAGCGCCACCTGGCGTAATTCGCTGCAGTCGCTGGCATGGTTTATGCGCTACTGGCGGGATAATTTTACTGCCGCCTACGACCTTAACCGCATCTTTCTCATCGGCAGCGATAACCTCTGCATGGCCAACTTTGGCCTGCGGGACGTGCCGATTGAGCGCGATCAGGCGCTGAAAGTCCTGCATCAGCGCATAGAGCAATATCGCAACGCGCCGCAAAACGAGCGCGGCAACAACCTGTTCTGGATAAGCCAGGGCGTTCGCCCCGGGGTGGGCTATTTTTACGCCCTGACGCCGGTCTATATGGCCAATCGCCTGCAGGCGATGCTGGGCGTGGAGCAGACCATCCGCATGGAAAGCTTCTTTACGCCGGGCAGCCTGCCGATGAGCGTGACGATCTTTGACGATAACGGGCAGCCGCTGATTTCGCTGGCCGGTGCGGAAGGTAAAATCCAGAGCGAAGCGAAGTGGATGCAGGAGCGGATGTGGTTTGGCTACAGTTCGGGTTTCCGCGAGCTGGTGCTGAAAAAAAGCCTCTCGCCGTCCTCCCTGAGCATCGTCTATTCCGTCTCGGTAGATCAGGTGCTGGAGCGGATCCGTATGCTGATCATCAATGCTATCGTTCTTAATATCCTCAGCGGCGCGATGCTGTTCGCGCTGGCGCGGATGTATGAGCGGCGCATTTTTATCCCCGCGGAGAATGACGCCCAGCGCCTGGAAGAGCACGAGCAGTTCAACCGCAAAATTGTGGCTTCTGCCCCGGTAGGGATCTGTATTCTGCGCACTGCCGACGGGACCAATATTCTCAGTAATGAACTGGCGCACAACTACCTGAACATGCTGACCCACGAGGACCGCCAGCGGCTGACGCAGATCATCTGCGGCCAGCAGGTCAATTTTGTCGACGTGCTGACCAGCAACCATACCAACCTGCAGATTAGCTTTGTTCATTCACGCTATCGCAATGAAAACGTCGCCATTTGCGTGCTGGTGGACGTTTCCGCCCGCGTGAAAATGGAGGAGTCGCTGCAGGAGATGGCCCAGGCGGCGGAGCAGGCCAGCCAGTCGAAATCGATGTTCCTGGCGACCGTTAGCCATGAGCTGCGTACCCCGCTGTATGGCATCATCGGTAACCTCGATCTGCTGCAGACCAAAGCGTTGCCGAAAGGCGTCGATCGCCTTGTGACGGCGATGAACAACTCCTCCAGCCTGCTGCTGAAAATCATCAGCGATATTCTTGATTTCTCGAAAATCGAGTCCGAGCAGTTGAAGATCGAGCCACGGGAGTTCTCTCCGCGCGAAGTCATGAACCATATCTCCGCTAACTATCTGCCGTTGGTGGTGCGCAAGCAGCTGGGCCTGTACTGCTTTATCGAGCCGGACGTTCCGGAACAAATGTCCGGCGACCCGATGCGCCTGCAGCAGGTGATCTCAAATCTGCTCAGCAATGCGATAAAGTTCACCGATACCGGCTGTATTGTCCTGCACGTCCAGTGCGCGGGGGATTATCTGCAGATTAGCGTTCGCGACACCGGAGAGGGGATCCCGGCGAAAGAGGTATTGCGCCTCTTCGATCCTTTCTTCCAGGTGGGGACCGGCGTGCAGCGCAATTTTCAGGGCACCGGCCTTGGCCTGGCGATCTGTGAAAAACTGATCAGCATGATGGATGGCGATATTGCTGTCGAAACCGAGCCGGGGATGGGTAGCCGCTTTACCATCCGTATTCCTCTGTATGGCGTGCAGAATACCTCACCGGTGAGCAGAGACGGTTTCGCTGGCAAGACCTGCTGGCTGGCGATTCATAACACTTCGCTGGCGATGTTCGTCACCTCGCTGCTCAGCTACCACGGCCTGACGGTCCGCCGCCATGCCGGCGAAACGCCGGACGCCGAGGATGTCTTACTCACTGACGATGAGGCGCTGAGCGGATGGCAGGGAAGGGCCATGGTCATCTTCTGTCGCCGTCATATCGGTATTCCGCAGGAGCGGTCCGCCGGCGAATGGCTGCACAGCGTGACGACTCCCCACGAACTGCTGCCGCTGCTGGGGCGTATTTTCCATGTTGCGCTCGCCAGTGCGGAAAATAGCCCGGCGCTGATGGCCCCGGAGGCGCAGGCCGGCAATAACGACGACATGATGATCCTCGTGGTCGACGATCACCCGATCAACCGCCGCCTGCTGGCGGATCAGCTGGGTTCGCTCGGCTACCAGTGCGTGACCGCGAACGACGGGATCGACGCGCTCAACGTCCTCAGCAAGCAGCACATCGATATCGTGCTCAGCGACGTCAACATGCCTAATATGGATGGTTATCGCCTGACGCAGCGCATTCGTCAGCTTGGCCTGACGCTGCCGGTGATTGGCGTAACGGCCAATGCCCTGGCGGAAGAGAAGCAGCGCTGTCTGGAATCGGGGATGGACAGTTGTCTGTCCAAGCCGGTCACCCTCGACGTACTGAAGCAAACGCTGACGGTATATGCGGCGCGGGTGCGTAAAGGGCGGGAATAATGGGGAGCTCC
>NZ_GL882769.1:1643-5402 GCF_000195655.1 Klebsiella sp. MS 92-3 | reverse complement strand
CCCCCCCCGCGCGGGGGGGGGGGGGGGGGGAGAGGGCGAAGAGATTACTCTTTGTCCGTCGCGCTCAGCGAGACGGAAGAGAGGTAGTTCAGCAAGGCGATGTCGTTTTCGACGCCCAGCTTCATCATCGCCGATTTCTTCTGGCTGCTGATGGTTTTAATGCTGCGATTAAGCTTTTTGGCGATCTCGGTTACCAGGAAACCTTCGGCGAACAGGCGCAGCACTTCGCTCTCTTTCGGCGACAGGCGTTTATCGCCATAGCCGCTGGCGCTGATTTTTTCCAGCAGGCGAGAGACGCTTTCCGGGGTGAATTTCTTCCCTTTCTGCAGCGCGGCCAGCGCTTTTGGCAGGTCGGTCGGCGCCCCCTGCTTGAGGACGATCCCTTCGATATCCAGATCCAGCACCGCGCTGAGGATCGCCGGATTGTTGTTCATGGTCAGAACAATGATCGACAGATCCGGGAAGTGGCGCTTGATGTATTTAATCAGCGTGATCCCGTCGCCGTATTTGTCACCGGGCATGGACAGATCGGTGATCAGCACATGGGCGTCCAGCTTCGGAAGATTGTTGATAAGGGCCGTGGAGTCTTCAAACTCGCCAACGACGTTCACCCACTCAATTTGCTCAAGTGACTTACGAATACCGAACAGTACGATCGGATGGTCATCGGCAATAATTACGTTCATAGTGTTCATGTATAAGGCTACCTTCTACAGCAAGCTCTTGACGTAAGCGTCAATGTCGCTGATATATTTTTCTATGCCTTGCGCATCCTTTTCGCGAATCAGATGCTCAAGCGTTTCACATAACTGCTTGCCGGGTATCAGATTAAGCATAGCAAATGCCCCTTTGAGGCGGTGGGCGGTTTGCGCCAGAGCAGCAAAATCGCCCGCTTCGATTTCAGTATACAATCTCTGAACATCATCCGGTACCGTATCGGCAAACAGTGCGTAATAGCCGCTGGCATGGAGTTCGGCGTTACTCTCGTTTCCTGAGGTGACGGGCTGAACCGCCTCCTCCGCCAGCTGCTGCTCAATAAGCTGCAGGATAGCCTCCTGCATCGCCGTGCTAATATTAAAGTTGACCCGCAGTTGGCCCGGGCCGATCTTGCGTATCCCGACCTCATCATCGCTTAAAAGCAAGCCTGAAGCAGTAAGATTAGACGGATTATCCGTTAAATAAAGATCAAAGGCTTGACTGGTCGCCCGATCGTCCGGTGTGATGCAGGACGCTCCCCAGCTCTCCAGCTGGCGAGTGACAATCCGCCGCACTTCGCTGGAAGTCACATCCAGCAGGACGATAACGTCATCCAGCAAATGCTCTCCCGCCTCTGGCGCCTCTTCGCTGGCCGGCATTTTCAGATGCAGGGTATAGCGCGTCCCCAGCGACTCCCGGGCTTTAATGGTCAATTGCCCGCCCAGCTTGCGCGTCATGCGGTCGCATAGCCAGAAGGTAAGGGCGTTTGCTTTGCCGTACAGGTCGCTCTGGGTCTCGTTGAGATACGGGAAGTGCATATTGTCGATCTCGTTTGCCGAGACGCCGTTGCCGGTATCCAGAATGCGGAAGGTCAGGCGATCGCTGGCCGACTCATCCTGACAGACGTCTAGGGTGATCTTGCCGATAGGCGTGGTGGTCACTGAATATTGGATTAACAGCACCAGCGTGCGCCGCAGAGCTTCACGGTCGCCATAGCGCTGCTCGCCGGCCGGGAGCGCATTGTTGATGAGCAGCTGCAGACCCTTGCGTTTCATCGCCGGCAGCACTTCCGGCACGACGTCGTCAATAAGCTCCTGCACCGAGAACAACGTCTGGTTGGTTTTCCAGGCATCGCTTTCCAGCAGATTGGCGAGCTGAATGTCATCGATGAGTTTGACCAGCTCATCGGCATGCTGGGCCAGCGTCCGATTCTCTGTACTACTGAGCGCCGCCGCCTCTGCCGCCAGCGTCAGCGCGGGCTGCTTCAGAGCGCTGCCGATGTGCTGCATAAAGGCGGCCCGTCCCTGCTGGTTTTTCTCATACAAGCGCTGGGCCTGCTTGAGCTTTTTATTGACCAGCACTTCGCGGTCCTGATCACGGATGATCAGGATCTGGGTGCGCGGCGCTACCTGGCTGCGATACTGGCGGATTTCATACTGCTCATTATTGACGGTGGCCTGAATTACCCCCTGATGCTGGTCCGCCATATTGGTGATGTTCTGCAGATTCAGGTGCGGAAGCAGATGGTCGGCAATTGGATTGCTGATAACCGTTCGGTTGGCTTCCTGATCGTGAACGAGCAGCCCCAGCGGCAGCAGAGAAACAATCTCTTCGTTAATGGCGCGCAGCAGGCGCAGTTCGCTGTTGGCGGCGGAGGGGAGCCCGGCGCCAGACGAATGGCTGCGTCCTTTATAGTGGCGAAAGGTGGTAAAACCAAACAGCGCCAGCGCCAGCAGACCAATGTTGAGCAGCAGCGGCAGAAGAATGTTCTGCATGGACTCCAGCAGCATGGTGCTCATTGGTACCGTCCACAGCAACTGCATACCGGTGGTGCTGATGTCGGTGGCGATGTCAATCTGCATGCCGTTAAAGGTGATCCCGATATGATCGGCGCTCTCTTTATCCGGCGTGGTGGCGAGATTTTGCGACGGGTCAGGCTCGATACGGAAGCTGTCGATGGTCATGCCGGGCGGGATCAGATCGTTAATCGGCAGGTCGAAGGCGACCACCGTGGCAAGGTGTCCGGGCTGGTTGAAGGTGGTGCGTAACGTAAAATAGTGCGCGTTCTGCCAGGCGAGATGGCGCAGCGGCGAGAACGTCTCGCGCTCATCAAGGGTATTAGCCTGCAGCAGCATTTCCGCGCGCCGCGACTCCACGACGCTGCTGATCGTTGACTCTTTGAAGCTCGAAGAGAGGTCCTTCAACGGCAGGGTGGAGACCAGGATCAGACTATTGTCCAGGCCGTTGAGATAGTACATCGACCACGGAATGGTCTCCGCGCCCCACAAAATATCGAGATAATCGGACATTTTCTGCGTCATTTCGAGGGTGGAGCTGTCATGGGAGCCAAAGATCAGGGCTTCGGTTTTACGCCGGGGTTTCTCCAGGTAGTAAACGTCCTGTTTTAAACGCGTCTCCTGCAGACCGCCGCTTGCGGTGTTGACTGAGGTGGCGGCGATATTGTCGTAGATCTGCCAGGTGGCATAGCGCCAGGCGTCAATGCGCTGGTGCAGAGCGTGGGAGACATCAACCACCTGATAGCTTTTCTCCTTCAGCCAGGCATTGACGGCGCTTTGGATCATCACCCCCATTGTCGCCAGCAGGACAATAACCATCAAAATGAAGAAGCGGCTGATGTTGCCGGGGATCAGGGAGAATTTTTTCGGGGTCATCTTGTGGCTGAACGACTCATCATTGTTTGTAAACAGGATGTAGCGCCAGAGTAACTGGCAACAAAGCAGATGCTGCTGGCAGTATAAAGGCTAATGGCGTAAATCCATACTACAGATTGGCGCCAGCGGTGCGATGCCGCCCAGGAATTATCTTAGAAACGAAGCGTAAATGAAACCGCGCCGGGAAGGTTAACCGGCGACGATATTGACGGAAACAAAAGGGAAGAATCGCACGAAATAACAAGACATTGGCAGAATATGCACCACTGATGGCCTAATTGATTGATTAATAGTCGTTAGGGAATCATTAGCCGTAGCACAGATAAATTAAAGTTGTGTAAAGAAGGGTAAAAAAAAACGCCAGCGGGGGGGGGGGGGGGGGGGGGGGGGG
>NZ_GL882769.1:0-1544 GCF_000195655.1 Klebsiella sp. MS 92-3 | reverse complement strand
GGGGCCCGGGGTTGAAATAGGGGTAAACAGACATTCAGAACTGAATGACGGTAATAAATAAAGTTAATGATGATAGCGACTCTTATTTTAGCCACCAATGATCATTTTGTTTTACCATTCAGTGCTATAGATATGTTGTCGTCTATTGCTTTGATTATAAAAGGTTAAATATTTTTTTTGATGATTAGTGCGTATTTCCCTGACCATTTTGCGGTGAAAAAAGTTCCGCTGAATTTACAAATTGAAACATCTTGTGGGAACTTTGAAACATCTTAGAAGTTTTAGTATCATATTCTTGTTGGATTATTCTGCATTTTGCAGCACAATGAAATAGCCGACTGATTAGAAGGGTAATCAGTAAGCAGTGGCATAATAAAAGGCATATAACAAACAGAGGGTTAATAACATGAAAGTTAAAGTACTGTCCCTCCTGGTACCGGCTCTGCTGGTAGCAGGCGCAGCAAATGCGGCTGAAATTTATAACAAAGACGGCAACAAATTAGACCTGTACGGTAAAATTGACGGTCTGCACTACTTCTCTGACGACAAGAGCGTCGACGGCGACCAGACCTACATGCGTGTAGGCGTGAAAGGCGAAACCCAGATCAACGACCAGCTGACCGGTTACGGCCAGTGGGAATACAACGTTCAGGCGAACAACACTGAAAGCTCCAGCGATCAGGCATGGACTCGTCTGGCATTCGCAGGCCTGAAATTTGGCGACGCGGGCTCTTTCGACTACGGTCGTAACTACGGCGTAGTATACGACGTAACGTCCTGGACCGACGTTCTGCCGGAATTCGGCGGCGACACCTACGGTTCTGACAACTTCCTGCAGTCCCGTGCTAACGGCGTTGCAACCTACCGTAACTCTGATTTCTTCGGTCTGGTTGACGGCCTGAACTTTGCTCTGCAGTATCAGGGTAAAAACGGCAGCCCGAGCGGCGAAGGCGCTCTGTCTCCTACCAACAACGGTCGTACCGCCTTGAAACAGAACGGCGACGGTTACGGTACTTCTCTGACCTATGACATCTATGATGGCATCAGCGCTGGTTTCGCATACTCTAACTCCAAACGTCTTGGCGACCAGAACAGCAAGCTGGCACTGGGTCGTGGCGACAACGCTGAAACCTACACCGGCGGTCTGAAATACGACGCGAACAACATCTACCTGGCCACTCAGTACACCCAGACCTACAACGCGACCCGCGCTGGTTCTCTGGGCTTTGCTAACAAAGCGCAGAACTTCGAAGTGGTTGCTCAGTACCAGTTCGACTTCGGTCTGCGTCCGTCCGTGGCTTACCTGCAGTCTAAAGGTAAGGATCTGGAAGGCTACGGCGACCAGGACATCCTGAAATATGTTGACGTTGGCGCGACCTACTACTTCAACAAAAACATGTCCACCTATGTTGACTACAAAATCAACCTGCTGGACGACAACAGTTTCACCCACAACGCCGGTATCTCTACCGACGACGTGGTTGCACTGGGCCTGGTTTACCAGTTCTAAGTTGCAAGCTGCATAACAAAAAGGCGCCTCTGGC
>NZ_GL882768.1:11438-21414 GCF_000195655.1 Klebsiella sp. MS 92-3 | reverse complement strand
CCCCCCCCCCCGCCCGGCCGCCCCCCCCCCGCCGCGGGGCGCTAATCAAAGGCGGCGCGGCGCTGGAGCAGCTGGGCCAGGTGCGCCAGGTGGCGTTCGATAAAACCGGCACCCTGACCGTCGGCCAGCCGCAGGTGACTTCGGTTATTGCCACGGCCGAAGTTGACGACAACGCGCTGCTGGCGCTGGCGGCGGCGGTGGAGCAAGGCTCCAGCCACCCGCTGGCGCAGGCTATCGTCCGTGAAGCGCAGCGACGTCAGCTGAGCATTCCGCTTGCCAGCGGCCAGCGGGCGCTGGCGGGCTCTGGTATCGAAGCCGAAGTCAACGGCAGCCGCATCCTGATCTGCGCAGCCAGCAAAGCCGCCCCGGCAGAGCATGAGGCGCAGATCCAGCAGCTGGAAAGCGCCGGGCAAACGGTAGTGCTGGTAATGCGCGGCGAGACGCTGCTCGGCATTCTGGCGCTGCGCGATACCCTGCGCGACGACGCGCGTCAGGCGGTGGATGCTTTGCATCAGTTGGGCGTTCAGGGGGTGATCCTTACCGGGGATAACCCGCGCGCCGCGGCGGCCATCGCCAGCGAACTGGGGCTGGAATTCCGCGCCGGTCTGCTACCGGCGGACAAGGTCAACGCGGTGATAGCGCTGAATGCCGACGCGCCGCTGGCGATGGTCGGGGACGGTATCAACGACGCGCCGGCGATGAAAGCGGCCACCATCGGCATCGCCATGGGCAGCGGAACCGACGTGGCGCTGGAGACGGCCGACGCCGCGCTGACCCATAACCGTCTGACCGGCCTGGCGCAGATGATTTCCCTGGCGCGCGCCACCCACGCCAATATCCGCCAGAACATCGCGATTGCCTTAGGGCTGAAGGGGATTTTCCTCGTCACCACCCTGCTCGGCCTGACCGGTCTGTGGCTGGCGGTGCTGGCGGATACCGGCGCCACCGTGCTGGTAACGGCTAACGCGCTGCGGTTATTGCGTAAGAAGTTGTAGCATAGATACCGGCTTCCCTGCTCGCGCTGCGCTTAGCAGGGCTACGGTTCCAGACCGTCGGGTAGCCCGGATAAGGCGCTACGCGCCGCCATCCGGGAGAGGCTCAGTGGCTTTTGCGGATCAGGTAGCGGTACGGCAGGGCTTCGGTTTCCTGGGCCACCAGCTCATGCTCCATAAAGCGGCAGAATCCCGGGATATCGCGGGTGGTGGCCGGATCGTCAGCAATAATCAGCAGCGTCTCGCCCACCGGCATCGTCCGCACGGTTTTACGCACCATCATGACCGGCTCCGGGCAGCGGAGTCCCAGGGCATCCAGGGTGTGGTCAGGAGTGGAGAAAAGTTCGCTCATTTTAGTCTCACGTCAACAAAACGGCCCTAGTTTACCCCCTGCTCGCCAGTACGCAAGCCAGGTTAACGTTTGCGCGAAAAACAACCATTGCATTACGCCGGCAACGCAGTATCATGCAGCCGTTTTTAATTGGGTTCCCTCACCCCAACGTTCCGCTGCCGATTGCTCATTCACCTGAAGCATGACGGGCATAAAAAGGTCACAATATGAATCCGTTTACTACCGTACAGCGCAAAAAAGCGCTCGTCTGGCTTTCGCTATTTCATTTGCTGGTCATCACCTCCAGCAACTATCTGGTTCAGCTGCCGATCTCCATCTTTGGTTTCCATACCACCTGGGGCGCGTTTAGTTTTCCGTTTATTTTCCTCGCCACCGACCTGACGGTGCGAATTTTTGGCGCCCCGCTGGCGCGACGCATCATTTTCGCGGTGATGGTCCCGGCGCTGGCCATCTCTTACGGCATCTCCGCGCTGTTCTACATGGGCGAATGGCAGGGCTTTGCCGCGCTGGGCACCTTTAATCTCTTCGTCGCGCGCATCGCCGTCGCCAGCTTTATGGCCTATGCGCTGGGGCAGATCCTCGACGTTCACGTCTTTAACCGCCTGCGGCAGAGCCGCCGCTGGTGGTTGGCCCCTACCGCCTCGACGCTGTTCGGCAACATCAGCGATACCGTGGCGTTTTTCTTTATCGCTTTCTGGCGCAGCCCGGACCCGTTTATGGCCGCCCACTGGGGGGAAATCGCCCTCGTCGACTACAGCTTTAAAGTGCTTATCAGCATCATTTTCTTCCTGCCGATGTACGGCGTGCTGTTAAATATGCTGTTGAAAAGACTGGCGGATAAATCTGATTTGTCGGCATTACAGCCGAGTTAAAGGTACTCGCGGGCTGATGTGTTAAGATAGCCGGATGAGCCATTAGTGGCCGTTTATCGAAAGGAAGATGTCAATGCGCAATTTGGTTAAATATGTCGGTATTGGCCTGCTGGTGATGGGGCTTGCCGCCTGCGATAACAGCGATTCAAAAGCGCCAACCGTTGGCGCAGCAGCGGAGAGCAATGCCAGCGGCCAGGCAATCAGCCTGCTGGATGGCAAGCTGAGCTTCACCCTGCCTGCGGGCATGGCCGACCAGAGCGGCAAACTGGGTACCCAGGCGAACAATATGCACGTCTACTCTGACGCTACCGGCCAGAAAGCGGTCATCGTCATCGTCGGCGACAGCACCAATGAAGATCTGGCGGTGCTGGCGAAACGCCTGGAAGATCAGCAGCGCAGCCGCGACCCGCAGCTGCAGGTGGTGAGCAATAAACCGCTGGAGATTAAAGGCCATACCCTGCAGCAGCTGGACAGCATCATCTCCGCCAAGGGGCAGACCGCCTGGTCTTCCGTGATCCTCGGCAAAGTGGATGACAAGCTGCTGACCCTGCAGGTCACCCTGCCGGCGGATAACCAGCAGCAGGCGCAGACCGAAGCGGAAAGCATCATCAACACCCTCACCATCCAGTAATTACTGGCCTGGTGCGCTGGCCTCCGGTTCGCTAACCGGGGGCCGTTTTTTTAGCCGCCAGCCCAACAGCAGCGCCGCCATCACCAGCCCCGCCGCGGCGAGATAAATCATCGAGATCCCGGTCCACGCCATCAGCAATCCGGCCAGCGGCCCGCTGACGCCCAACGACAAATCCATAAACACGGTATAGGTCGCCAGCGCCGACCCCTGATTGTGCTGCGGCACCGCCTTCACCGCCACCACGCCCAGCGCCGGAAAGACCAGCGAAAAGCCAGCCCCGGTAAGGAAAGTACCGATTTTCGCCATCATCGGCGTATCGGCAAAGCCGACCAGCAGCAGGCCGATCGCCTCCACGCTAAAGCAGAGCATCGCCACGTTCAGCCCGCCGAGTCGGTTAATGGCGTTGGGAAACAGCAGCCGCGCGCCAACGAATGCGCAGCTGAATAATGTCAGCGCGAAAGCCGCGCCGTCCCAACCTTTGGCGTCATAAAATAGCGTGATAAAGGTGGCGATCACCCCAAAGCCGGCGGAGGCCAACGCCAGCGCCATGCCGTAGGGCCAGACGCGGCCGAGCACCGCGCGAAACGACATCGCTTTGCCTTTGGCAGCCTTCACCGCCGCGCGGGGCAGCGCGCAGAGGATAGCCACCAGCGCTACCGCCATAATGACCCCGGCCAGACCGCTGAGGCCAATGTGCGAATAGCACAGCACGCCGAGCGGCGCGCCCATCGCCATCGCCCCATAGGTCACAATCCCGTTCCACGAGATCACCCGCCCGATATGCAGCGAACCGACCACGCCGACGCCCCACAGCGTCGAGCCTGTGCCGGCGAAGCTCTGGCCGATACCAAGGATTACCCGTCCGAGGCATAACAGCAGCAGGCTAATCAGTGGCCAGCCGCTGCCCCAGGCGGCCAGCAGATAGCTCAAACCGCTCAAAAAGCAGCCACCGAGGCCGAAGACGACAATCTTTTTGGGCCCCAGCAGGTCGGCATAGCGCCCGGCATGCGGGCGGCTGAGCAGCGTGGCGAAATATTGCAGGCTAATCACCAGCCCGGCCCAGAAAGCGCTAAAGCCCATGACATCATGAACATAGCCGGGCAGCACCGCCAGCGGCAGGCCGATGGTGAGGTAGCTGGCAAAGTTAAAGATAACGACAGAGACAATCCGCAGATTGAGGCGCAGTCCATTAAGCGCCGGTTCGGCGACGGGTTCGGGCATCAGGTTCCACCAGATTTCGACAACCAGCTTTCACTATTACCACGCTGTCGGCGGAAAAGCAGCCCTCCTTTCGGAATATTGGCAGTCGGCGAACCGCTACACTTATCTGGCGCGACTCATAAAAGGAATACCTATGTCCCCTCCGCAGGCTGATAAAGCCGGGCTTCATATTTTACTTAAGCTGGCGGCGCTGGTGATTATCCTCGCCGGGATCCACGCCGCCGCCGATATCCTGGTGCAGCTGCTGCTGGCGCTGTTTTTCGCTATTGTTCTCAACCCGCTGGTCACCTGGTTCATTCGCCGCGGGGTGCGGCGTCCGTTCGCCATTACCCTGGTGGTGACGGCGATGCTGGTGATGCTCACCGCGCTGCTCGGCGTGCTGGCGGCGTCGCTCAATGACTTTGTCGCCATGCTGCCCGATTTCAACCGCGCCCTGACGCGCAAGATCCTCCAGCTCCAGGAGTATCTCCCCTTCCTTAATCTGCATATCAATCCGGAGCGGATGCTGCGGCGCATGGATTCAGAACGGCTGATGACCTGGGCCACGACGCTGATGACCCAGCTTTCCGGGGCGATGGCCAGCATCGTGCTGCTGGTGATGACGGTGATCTTTATGCTGTTTGAGGTTCGCCACCTGCCCTACAAACTGCGTTTTGCCCTCAATAACCCGCGCCTGCATATCGCCGGATTGCACCGGGCGCTGAAAGGCGTCACCCATTATCTGGCGCTGAAGACGCTGATTAGCCTGTGGACCGGGCTGATTGTCTGGCTGGGGCTGCTGGCGATGGGGGTACAGTTCGCCCTGATGTGGGGGGTGCTGGCGTTTTTGCTGAACTATGTGCCGAACATTGGCTCCGCCATCTCCGCTATCCCCCCCATGCTGCAGGCGCTGCTGTTCAGCGGCATCTATGAGTGCCTGTTGGTAGGGGCGCTGTTTCTGGTGGTGCATATGGTGCTGGGCAACATGGTGGAGCCGCGCATGATGGGCCACCGGCTGGGGATGTCGACCCTGGTGGTGTTCCTGTCGTTGTTGGTCTGGGGCTGGCTGCTGGGGCCGGTGGGAATGCTGCTCTCGGTGCCGTTAACCAGCGTCTGTAAAATCTGGATGGAAACCACCGTCGGGGGCAGCAAGCTGGCGATCCTGCTCGGCCCGGGCCGTCCCAAAAGCCGGCTCCCCGGCTAGCGGCGTTTCACCGGCCAGAAGATGGTCAATACGCCGGCGACGATGATCGCCACGCCCAGCAGCGATTGCCAGTAGAACGGCTCATGCCAGCCTGGCAGCCAGATGGCGGCGGCCCACACGAGGATATAGCTCAGGCTCAGTAGCGCATACGCTTTCGACAGCGGCAGGCGATGGAGGGCAAAGTACCAGCAGACCATCGACAGCAGGTAGCCCAGCAGGCCGAAAAACAGGCCGAAAGTCCCGGGCTGGAAATGCAGCAGATGCTGGAGAAATGCCACAATATCGGTCAGCGGCGGCAAGGCCATCATGGCGCTGCGCAGCAGCAACTGCGCGGCGCTGACGAGGCCGACGCTGAGTAATGCCCAGAAAAAGCCCATCAGACGCTGGTCCCCAGAATGACAATGCCCACGACGATCAACCCGACGCCAAGCCAGTGGCGACGGGCGACCGGCTCATGCCAGATGCCCCAGCCCGCGAGGGTAACCCAGACGAAATTCAGACTCAGCATCGGATAGGCGATGCTGACCGGAATAGACTGCAGGACGCTCAGCCACAGCAGCATGCCGCAGCCCAGGCATAACAGCGCCATCCCCAACCAGAAGAGTATATGGCGACTCCGCCGTCCGCGACGGGACGGGCGGGTCGCCTGTTTCTGGCAGAGCTGTCCGGCGCAGCTCAGCAGGCTGGCGCACACCAGACAGATCCAGACGCTCATTGCGGCAGGTACTGAAGGAAAACGACCCGGCCCAGCTCGTAGGCGTTATCCGGTTTCGGTAACGGTAAGTCGAGCATACTCTCTCCTTTATCCATCAACAGCACCAGCGAGACCGGCCCCTGCTGACGATGCGCGGCCAGCCAGTCGGCAAAACCGGCCTGGCTGACAAAGCTTCCCTGAGCATCCGGCCAGTCGAGACCGTACTTCAGCTCACCCTGTTTGTCGAACATAATAATATCGCTTCGCTTCAGCTCCCAGGCCAGGCCGCCGGCGATCCCAACGTTGTTGGTCAGGACGTAACGGCTGGGCTGCAGGGATTCGCTGACGATATCCACGAGGAACTGCGGCTGTTTGCTGTCGATAACCCGGTCCGGGATGGCGAAGCCCACCAGCAGCGCCAGGCCGAGCGGACAGAGCGCGGCGAGGCTCCAGCGGCGGCCAGAGTCTTTCATCGCCAGCCAGCCCATCAGCGCCCAGACGGCAAAAGCGATCGCCGCCAGCAGACATTTATACAGCTCAATCTTGGTCCACACCGGCCTATGCATGAAGCCCCACGGCGAGACCACCAGCACGGCGATAAGCCCCAGCAAACCAACGCCCAGGTTGATCATCCCGTTGATGCGCAACGCTTTCGCGCCGGTCTTTGCGGCCTCCAGCGCGTAGCGGGCCATCAGGATCGACAGCGGCGCAAAGCACGGCAGAATATAGGTCGGCAGTTTGCCTTTGGCGATACTGAAGAACAGGAACGGCATCGCCACCCAACCTAACAGATACAGCGCGCCGCGGGCCTCATCGCGCTCAAGCCAGCCGCGCTTTAGCGCCCCCGGCAGCAGGGCCAGCCACGGCAGACTGCCGGCGATCAGGAACGGGATGTAGTACCAGAACGGCGCTTTGTGCTGGGCGTCTTTTTCAGCAAAACGCTGAATATGCTCGACCCAGAAGAAGTAGCGCCAGAAGTCCGGCTCGCGCTGAGCGATAGCCAGCCCCCAGGGCAGCACCACCAGCGTACAGACGATTACCGCCAGCCAGCCGTAGGTCAGCACTTCACGCCAGCGTTTACGGGCGATCACCCACGGCAGAACGCCCACCACCGGCACCGCCAGCGCCAGGAAGCCCTTGGTCATCACCCCCATCCCGCAGGCGACGCCCAGCAGCACGTAGCCCAGTATTTTGCCGCTGCGGCTGCGCGCCTGCGCCGCGCCCCAGAAGCTGCACATCGCCAGCGCCAGCCACAGGGTGATCATCGGGTCCAGCACCGCATAGGTGCCAATCGCATACACCAGCATCGCGGTGAGGAAGATAATCGGCGACAGGATAGCTACCCGCTTATCACGAAAGATCCGCCACGCCAGCCAGGCCACCAGCAGGGCGGTCATGGTGATGGCGAAGACCGACCCGAAGCGTACGCCGAAGTTATTATGGCCAAACAGCCACTGACCGATACTGTTGATCCAGTAACCGGCAATCGGTTTTTCGAAGTAGCGCAGGCCGAGAAAATGCGGTACCACCCAGTCGCCGGTGGCCAGCATTTCACGGCTGATCTCCGCGTAGCGGGTTTCGTCGGGTTGCCAGAGCAAACGGAAATTGAGCGGCAGCAGATAATACAGCGCAAACAGCGCAATCAGAGAGACGCCATAGCGAATGCTTTTCATCAAATACCCGAAGTCAGTAATTGTTCACGTCCGAGCCAGCCTTCCCGGCCAGCCAGTTCACCACGAACCACTTTGCCTGAGGGCAGCTCGCAAAAGTCAGCGGGCAGCAGCTGGCTCAGTGGGCAAAACTGAATTTCTTCTTCCGCCGCCATGGTCAGTAGTTCATTGAACTGATCGGCGTAGGCAATGCCTTCCACTTCAGCGTGAATGGTATAGACCGGAACGCCCGCATCGCGATGGATGCAATCCAGCAGGTAGCGGTTAAAGCCGGCGATATCCACCGCCGTGCCCACCGCCTCGTCCCAGGTCGGCAACGTGACCGGGATCTGCACCGTACCGGAAACGCCGCTGCCGAGCTGGGGCAGAAACGGCCGCGTGCCGCGACAGTCGCTGTTGTAGAGAAAATCGAAGGATTCTTTGGCTTTAACCACCCGCTGATCGGCGCGCCAGCCGGCGACGGCCGAGCAGGTCACCGGCCGGCCGATGATGCGCTCGAGCTCCAGCAGGCCGCGCTCAACCTCCAGCGCCAGCCGTTCCTGCGGCCAGACGCCGCTCCACGCCTGCCAGCTGTAGTGGTCCCAGGCGTGCAGGCCGACTTCATGAGATTCGGCGGCGGCGCGGATTACCGCTTCGTTCCCTGCGCCGATGCGGCGCCCCGGCCAGGCGGTGCCGGCCAGCAGAATATCCCAGCCGTACAGCGAGGCGGCTCTGGAACGCAGCATCTTCCACAGAAACTTCGGTTTTACCAGGCGCCACAGGTGGCGCCCCATATTGTCCGGCCCGACGCTGAAGAAGAAGCTTGCCTGGATCCCATGCCGGCCCAGCAGCTCCAGCAGCCGCGGAACGCCGTCCCGCGTGCCGCGAAAGGTATCGACATCTATGCGTAAGCCGACCTGTTTCATGGATTTTTATCGTCCACCAGTTCAACCGTGCGCAGGAAGAAGTCCAGCGTGTGTTCGACCGTTTCTTCCATCTCCACCTTCGGCTCCCAGTTCAGGCAGCGTTTGGCGTTGCGGATGCTCGGCTTACGATGCTCAACGTCCTGGTAGCCCTTTCCGTAGTAATCGCTGCTTTCCACTTCACGGAAGCCGGCGAACGGCGGGAAGCGATCGCGCAACGGATGACGTTCGAAGCAGGCGAGCAGCATTTCGGCCAGCTCTTTGATGCTCGCTTCGTTATCCGGGTTGCCGATGTTAATGATCTGCCCGTCGCAGCGGCCGTCTTTGTTCTCGATGATGCGGAACAGCGCTTCGATACCGTCGCTGATGTCGGTGAAACAGCGCTTCTGCTTGCCGCCTTCGATAAGCTTGATCGGCGACCCTTCCACCAGGTTGAGGATCAGCTGGGTGATAGCGCGGGAGCTGCCGATACGCGCGGCGTTGAGGTTATCCAGCCGCGGCCCCATCCAGTTGAACGGACGGAACAGGGTGAACTTGAGGCCATTCTTATCGCCATAGGCCCAGATCACACGATCCAGCAGCTGCTTGGAGACCGAGTAGATCCAGCGCTGTTTGTTGATCGGCCCCACCACCAGGTTGGAGCTATCTTCGTCGAAATTTTTGTCGGTGCACATGCCGTACACTTCCGAGGTCGACGGGAAGATAATGCGCTTATTGTATTTCACGCAGTCGCGGATGATTTTCAGGTTCTCTTCGAAATCCAGCTCGAACACGCGCAGCGGGTTGCGGGTGTATTCGATAGGCGTGGCGATGGCCACCAGCGGCAGCACCACGTCGCATTTCTTAATGTGATACTCGATCCACTCAGAGTGAATGCTGATATCGCCTTCCACAAAGTGGAAACGCGGACAGTCGAGAAAACGGCTGATGGCGTCGGAGCCGATATCCAGACCGTAAATCTCATAGTTGTCGTCCTGCAGCAGGCGCTCGGTCAGGTGGTTACCGATAAAGCCGTTGACGCCGAGGATCAGCACCCGGGTGCGACGCTTAATCGCCACCACCGGTTTGCTGCTGATCACCGCCCCGGACACCAGGCCCAGCGCCTGCGCCAGCTGAGCGCCCTGCATGTACACGCCGCGTTCGGTCTGGCCGGTGACAATCTCCAGCGCCCCGTCCTGGCACGCGACGATCAGCGGAGCAATGGAGAGCACGGTGCCCGGTTTAGCTGCTGGCAAATCGTGGCGAACGCGGGATTTCCAGACGATAAACTTGTTCGCTCCGGCGTAGCCGAAGGCGCCCGGCCACGGATCCGAGACCGCACGCACCAGATTGTGCAGGGTCTGCGCCGGCAGCTCCCAGTCCAGCCGGCCATCTTCCGGGGTACGACGCCCCACATAGGTTGCCTGGCTGTGATCCTGCGGACGCTCATCGGTGGTGCCGGCGAGGATCGCCGGCAGCG
>NZ_GL882768.1:3590-11263 GCF_000195655.1 Klebsiella sp. MS 92-3 | reverse complement strand
CACAGCTTACGATGCAGCGTCAGGGCGGCGTCATCCGCGCCAATCGCCACGGCCTGCTGGGCGACGATATCGCCAGCGTCTGCGCGGTTCACCATCCGGTGCAGGGTGACGCCGGTTTCGCTTTCGCCATTGACCAGCACCCAGTTCAGCGGCGCGCGGCCGCGATATTTTGGCAGCAGCGAACCGTGCAGGTTGAACGCCCCTTTCGGCGCCAGATTGAGGATCTCATCGCCCAGCAGGTTGCGATAGTAGAAGGAGAACAGCACGTCCGGCTTCATCTCGCGGATACGCTCAATCCACAGCGGATGGTTCACGTCTTCCGGGGCCCACACCGGAATACCCTGCTCGGCGGCAAGGCGCGCCACGGAGCCAAAGAAATGGTTTTCGCCAGGGTTATCCGGGTGGGTGAAAATAGCAGCGATATCATACCCGGCGTCCAGCAGGGACTGGATACCGGTGCAGCCCATATCGTGATAAGCGAAGACTACGGCTTTCATGAACGATCTTCCTCTTTAGATGCCGTTTCCGGCTGGCGAACAACACGTTGAATAAAGTAGCGGGGGCGGGCGCGCACGTCGTTATAGATGCGGCCGATATACTCCCCGAGCAGGCCCATACCGACAAACTGGGCGCCGATGAACATGAACAGCACGGCGAAGAGCATAAACACCCCTTCCGCCGCCCACTGCGGGCCAAAGGCCAGACGCAGCACCACCAGCAGCAGGCCGAAGGCGAAGCCCAGCAGGGCAATCACGCTGCCGAAAATGCTGAGCAGACGCAGCGGCGTGGTGGTCAGACAGGTCACCAGGTCGTACATCAGGTTGATCAGGCGCATAAAGCTGTATTTGGAGTCGCCGAATTCGCGCTCGGCGTGCATCACCGGGATCTCCACCGCGCGCCGGGCGAAGGTATTCGCCAGGATCGGGATAAAGGTGCTGCGCTCATGGCAGTTGAGCATGGCGTCGATGATATGGCGGCGGTAAGCGCGCAGCATGCAGCCGTAGTCGCCCATCGCTTTGCCGGTGGTGCGCTGGATCAGGCGGTTGATCATCTTCGACGCGGTTTTACGGAAGATGCTGTCCTGACGGTTCTGGCGGACGGTGCCCACCACGTCGTAACCTTCATCAGCCTTCGCCACCAGCCGCGGGATCTCCTCCGGCGGGTTTTGCAGGTCGGCGTCGAGGGTAATAATCAGATCGCCGGTTACATGGCTGAAGCCGGCCATGATCGCCGAGTGCTGGCCGTAGTTACGGTTTAACAGCACGGCGACGACGTGGCTGCCTTCCGCCTCGGCGGCTTCGGTGAGCATGCGCGCGGAATCGTCGCTGCTGCCATCGTCGATCAACAGAATTTCATATTGCCGCCCCAGGGTGGCGCAGGCGGCATCCGTACGACGAAGCAGTTCCGGCAGGCTATCCTGTTCGTTATAAACCGGGATAACCACCGAGACCTTCTTCACGGGAGGGTAAGTAAGCATATCAACGTCCTGACAACTGGCGCAGTGCGGAGATAACGCGAGTGACATCGTCATCGGTCATATCCGGGAACAACGGGAGAGAGCAGATGCGGGCGCTGTTCCATTCGGTATTCGGCAGGGAAACCTCAGGGAAGCGCTCGCGGTAATATTTTTGCGTATGGGCCGCACGGAAGTGCAGGCCGGTGCCGATGCCCATCGCCTTCAGCTTTTCCATCAGCGCGTCGCGGCTGATGCCGCACGCGGCCTCATCGACGCGGATGATAAACAGATGCCAGGCGTGCTGGTGATCCCAGGTCGGGACGCTCAGCGGTTTAAACGGCGTGTCCGCCAGCTCGCGCAGGTAGCGCTGGGCAATCTCGGTCCGGCGCTGATTGGCGTGGCTCAGTTTTTCCAGCTGGACCAGCGCCAGAGCGGCGTTGATATCGGCAAGGTTGTACTTGAAGCCCGGGGTGATCACCTCCGCCTGCGGCGCGCGGCCGTGGGTCTGGCGATCATAAGCGTCCACGCCCAGACCATGGAATTTCAGGCTACGGATGCGGGAGGCCAGCTCGTCGTCGTCGGTGACAATCAGCCCGCCTTCGGCGCAGGTCATGTTTTTGATCGCGTGGAACGAGAAAATGGCGGTCCCCTGCCAGCCCACGTGGCGGCCTTTATAATGGGTACCGGCCGCATGGGCGGCGTCTTCGATCACCGAAATGCCATGGCGCTCGCCCACCGCGCGAATGGCGTCGATGTCGGCTGGCGCGCCCGCGTAGTGCACGGGAATTATCGCTTTGGTACGCGAAGTGATCGCCGCTTCCACCGCGTCAGGGGTAATCATCAGATTGTCGTTATCGACATCGATCATCACCGGCGTGGCGCCCAGCAGGCAGATCATATTGAGAGTGGAGACCCAGGTCTGGGACGGCGTAATGACTTCATCGCCGGGGCCAATACCCAGCGCCATCAGGGTCACATGCATCCCGCCGGTCGCTGAACTGACGGCAATCGCGTGGCGGTTGCCGGTCAGCTGGCAGAATGCCGCTTCGAGTGCCTGATTCTTCGGTCCGGTGGTGATCCAGCCCGACGCTAAAACTTCACGCAGCGCAGCCAGCTCTGCGTCGCCCATCGACGGGCGCGAAAAAGGCAAAAAATCGCTCATCATCATCCTGTTCTGTAGATGACCCACGCACGAATCTGGGTCGTTAGAATAAAATATCCTGCGCCTGCGGACTTAAACGAAATTAAAATGAAGTGAGTTCAGCACGGCATTCCATTTCAGGGTATCTCGACCACTATTAATGT
This sequence comes from Klebsiella sp. MS 92-3, assembly GCF_000195655.1. Taxonomy (NCBI): domain Bacteria; kingdom Pseudomonadati; phylum Pseudomonadota; class Gammaproteobacteria; order Enterobacterales; family Enterobacteriaceae; genus Klebsiella; species Klebsiella sp. MS 92-3. The sequence goes on along the minus strand of NZ_GL882768.1, from coordinate 8,502 downwards.
AGTCGACCTTGCTTAGGATAATATTAAGAAATTAATATTTCTTCAGAATAAGAAATAACTTATTAATAAACAGTATGATAGGAGTTTTTTATGGCAGAAATTTGACGGAGGAGCGTTCCTGTCACGAAAAAGAGAACAGGAACGCAATAGTTGAAATTAAACGAGAACTAAACCAGTTCACAATTTATTATTCTGTCATTGTCACGCTTAATGACAAAAAGTTAGCGTAGATCACAAAGTTATTTCTGCTGAATTACAAATTTGCAGGAAAATCCGCAGGCAATTCGCTCGCCGGGCAATTAATGACCTCGTCATTATCCGCGCCACAGTCGCGAATGAAGGTGATAGTGGCGAACTCGTCAATCACTTCCGTCGGGTAGGCCGGGCCGGCATCGCGATACGAATTCATCAGCGGAATATGGTCGTTCTGGAAGCAGATGGTTTTTTCCGGGTTATTCATGATCCAGCGCGGGAAGAAAATAGTGCCGTGGAACAGTTTGTCGCCCAGGTTGACGATCAGGCTGACGTCGGTGCCGGTCGGTTCGGTCCAGGAGATTTTGTAGATACTTTCCCCCACCCGCACAATGTACGCTTCCTGATCTTTCACCCAGCGATTGCCGACGATGCCGCTGTGAATACGGTAGTCGAGGGTGTGGCCATTTTTGACGTAAATCTCGTAGTTCCAGCCGTTGTCGTAGGTATAGACCAGATGTTTACCGATAAAGCCGCTGAGGTCATGTTTGTCGAAAGTGCTCATCATTTATTCTCCTCTGTTTTGTTGAGGACAGCATACGTCTTTAAAAAATGAATGAATAACGCTATGTTTGGATTAAATACATTCAAATTTTAGATTGATTATGCACAAGACAACCCTGGAGCAGTGGGCGTTACTCGAAAAGGTAGTGGAATTGGGGAGCTTTGCCAGAGCGGCGGAGGAGACCAATCGCAGTCAGTCATCGGTAAGCTATAACCTCGCGCTGCTGCAGGAGCGCTTAGGCGTGGCGCTGCTGGCGCCGTCCGGCCGGCGGGCGGTGCTGACGCCGGCTGGCGAACTACTGCTGAATCAGGTCAAGCCGCTGCTGCAGGCCTTCGCCTACGTCGAGACGCACGCCGCCACTCTGCGCAACGGGGCGCGGACCCGCCTGGATCTGGTGGTCGACAGTATTTTCCCGCGCCAGCGGCTGTTCGCGATTTTACGCCAGTTTCAGCAGCGCTATCCGCAGACCCAGGTCAGGCTCACCGAAGTGCTGGAAAACCTGGATGACGAGAGCGCGGCGCGGACGGAAGCCGATGTGATGGTGTTGACCCGCCGCCAGGATATTACCGGCCGCGGGGAGTGGCTGATGAATATTGATTTCATCGCCGTCGCCCACCGCGACCACCCTCTCGCCGCGCTGGACGGACCGCTGGAGGATAGCGCGCTGGCGCCGTGGCCGCTGGTGCGCATTGCCGATCAGGGCGGCGATAGCCAGGCGCCGCGAGACGCCTGGACCTTCTCCACCATTGATGCCGCCATTGATGCGGTGATGTATCAGGTCGGCTTCGGCTGGCTGCCGGAGGAGCGCATTCGCCCCCATCTCGACCAGGGCGTGCTGAAGCGGCTGCCCCTCAGCCATGGCGCGCGCCGCGCGACGCCGCTGCATCTGATCGTCAAGCGGGACCTGGCGCCGATCGACGAACAGGTGGCCACGCTGCTGGCGTTGTTCCGGACGCCCTGAGGGGTAAGGCGGCGCTGGTCGCCTGGGCGTAATGATACGATTTTCTTATACTTTCCGGCGCAATATTGATCCAGGTTACTCCCAAAGTATGATGAATCACTAAAATCGTCATACTTTCCTGTCGTTGAGATTGCCGTCTTGTCTATTATCCGCCTCACCCTGCTGGCGCTGGTCGCCTGCGTCCCTCTGCTGGCTCAGGCCGCGCCGTACCAGCTCACCACCGCCTGGCCGGTTAACGTCGGCCCGCTGAATCCCCATCTCTATACGCCCAACCAGATGTTTGCCCAAAGCATGGTCTATGAACCGCTGGTGAAGTATCAGGCTGACGGCAGCGTACAGCCCTGGCTGGCAACCCGCTGGCGTCACTCCGCCGACGGAAAAACCTGGTGGTTCACCCTGCGCGACGATGTGGCCTTCTCCAACGGCGAACCGTTTAACGCCCAGGCCGCGGCGGCCAATTTTCAGGCGGTGCTGGCCAACCGCCAACGCCACGCCTGGCTTGAGCTCGCCAACCAAATAACCGACGTGCGGGCCCTCAGCGCCACCGAGCTGCAGATCACCCTGAAAAGCGCCTACGCTCCCTTACTGCAAGAGCTGGCCCTGCCCCGCCCGTTCCGCTTCATCGCCCCCTCGCAGTTTATCGATGGCGGCACCGCCAGGGGCATTAAAGCCCCGATCGGCACCGGCCCGTGGCGGCTGGCAAGCTCGCAGCTCAATCAGCGCGATGTGCTGGTGCGCAATGAGCGCTACTGGGGTCGCAAACCCGCGCTACAGCAAATCACCATCAAGGTGATCCCTGACGCCACCAGCCGGGCGGTGGCGTTCGAAACCGGGGAAATAGATATGCTCTACGGCGATGAAGGGCTGCTGCCGCTGGACACCTTCGAACGCTTTCGCCATCACCCCGGCTACGTGGCGCGCCTGTCCGCCCCGGCGGAGACGGTAATGCTGGCGCTAAACGCCAGCCAGGGCCCGACCCGCGAGCAGGCGGTTCGTGAGGCGCTCAACTACGCCGTCGATAAACAGACCCTTGTCGATAGCGTGTTGTATGGCACCCAGCAGGTTGCCGACACCCTGTTTGCCCCCTCCGTCCCTTACGCCCCGCAGGATCTGACGCCGCGCCGTTACGACCCGACAAAAGCCCGCGCCCTGCTGGAACAGGCCGGCTGGCAGCAGCTGGAGGGCCAGCCCTGGCGACAAAAAGCCGGGCAACCGTTGGCGATTGAGCTGGCGTTTATTGGCACCGACGCGCTGGCTAAATCGATGGCCGAAATTATTCAGGCCAATCTGCGGCAGGTCGGCGTGCAGGTCACCCTGGTGGGCGAGGAGGAAAGCAGCATTTACGCGCGCCAGCGCGAAGGCCGCTTCGGCATGATCTTCAATCGCACCTGGGGCGCGCCCTACGATCCGCATGCCTTTTTAAGCTCGATGCGCGTCCCGTCGCATGCGGATTACCAGGCCCAGCGCGGCCTGCCAGACAAGGCACTGATTGATAAAGAGATTAGTGAAGTGCTGACCACCGGGGACGAGGCGCAGCGGAGAAAACTGTACCATGATGTGCTGACCCGTCTGCATCAGGACGCGGTGTATCTGCCCATCAGCTATGTCTCGCTGATGTCGGTCGCGCGCCAGGAGGTCGGGGAGATCCCGTTCGCCCCGGTGACCAGCGAGATCCCTTTCGACCAGATTACCCCGGTAACGCCATAATGCTACGCTATATTTTACGCCGCCTGCTGCTGCTGATCCCGCTGCTGCTCGCCGCCTCAGCCATCATCTTTCTGCTGCTGCGGCTCGGCGCCGGCGACCCGGCGCTGGATTATTTACGCCTGTCGAACCTGCCGCCCACTGAAGAGATGGTTGCCTCGACCCGCGAGCTGCTGGGGCTCAACCAGCCGCTGGCAATGCAGTATCTGCACTGGCTATGGCGGGCGCTGCACCTGGATTTCGGTCTCTCCTATGCCACCCAGCGCCCGGTGCTGGACGACCTGCTGCACTTCCTGCCGGCCACCCTGCTGCTCACCGGCGCGGCGCTGGCGCTGATCCTCGTCACCTCCCTGCCGTTGGGCATCTGGGCGGCGCGCCATCGCGATCGCCTGCCGGACTATATCGTACGGCTGATTGCCTTCCTCGGCGTCTCAATGCCCAACTTCTGGCTGGCCTTTCTGCTGGTGATGCTCTTTTCCGTGCATCTGCAGTGGCTCCCGGCGATGGGGTATGGCGACTGGCAGCACCTGATTTTGCCCGCCGTCTCCATCGCCTTTATGTCGCTGGCGATCAACGCCCGCCTGCTGCGCGCCAGCATGCTGGACGCCGCCAGCCAGCGTCACGTGATATGGGCGCGGCTGCGCGGATTGAGCGCGCGCCAGGTGGAGCGCCGACATATCCTGCGCAATGCCACCCTGCCGGTGGTGACCGCCATGGGCATGCACATTGGCGAGCTGATCGGCGGCACCATGATTATCGAAAATATCTTTGCCTGGCCCGGGGTCGGCCGCTACGCAGTTTCCGCCATTTTCAATCGCGATTACCCGGTGATCCAGTGCTTTACCCTGATGATGGTGACGGTGTTCGTGCTGGCTAATCTGGCGGTAGATGTGCTTAACGCGGCGCTCGACCCGCGCCTGCGCCGCCACGAGGAGGTGAGCGCATGAGAGGGCTACAAAGCTTTCGCTGGCCGGTAAAACTGGCCATGCTGGTTATCGCGCTGCTGGCGGTCATCGCCATCGGCAGCGGCTGGTGGCTGCCCTGGGATCCAGCGGCGATTGACCTTCAGCAGCGGCTGCTACCGCCGGGCGCAGCGCACTGGCTCGGCACCGATCATCTCGGCCGGGATATTTTCTCACGCCTGCTGGCCGCCACCCGCGTTTCGCTGGGGGCGGTGATGGCTTGTCTGCTGCTGGTGCTGCTGATCGGCCTGGCGGTCGGCGGCTGCGCCGGACTGCTGGGCGGCCGCGCCGACCGCGGCCTGATGCGCATCGCCGAACTGTTTATGACTTTTCCGACCTCGATCCTATCGTTCTTTATGGTGGGAGTGCTGGGTACCGGGCTGACCAATGTGATCCTCGCCATTGCGCTGTCGCACTGGGCCTGGTACGCCAGAATGGTGCGTAACCTGGTGGTTTCCCTGCGCCAGCGCGAATTTATCCTCGCCGCCCGTCTGAGCGGCGCCAGCCAGTGGCGGGGGGGGGCGGGGC
>NZ_GL882768.1:0-3522 GCF_000195655.1 Klebsiella sp. MS 92-3 | reverse complement strand
CCCCCCCCCCCCCAGCCAGTGGCGGCTGTTCAGCGACCATCTGGCCGGCGCGGTGATCCCCTCGCTGCTGGTGCTCGCCTCGCTGGATATCGGCCATATGATGCTTCACGTAGCCGGCATGTCGTTCCTCGGTCTCGGTGTCAGCGCGCCGACGGCGGAATGGGGGGTGATGATCAACGACGCCCGGCAGTATATCTGGACCCAGCCGCTGCAAATGGTCTGGCCGGGGCTGGCGCTGTTCATCAGCGTGATGGCTTTTAACCTGCTGGGCGACGCGCTGCGCGATCGTCTCGATCCCCACCTGATCGCGGAGCATAGCCACTGATGCCGCAGAAGATCCAACTGGAACAGATCTCGCTTGCCGCTGACCGACCGCTGGTCAGCGACGTCTCCTTCACCCTGCGCCGCGGCCAGGTGCTGGCGCTGCTCGGCAGCAGTGGTTGCGGAAAATCGCTGACCTGCGCCGCCGCGCTGGGCCTGCTGCCGCCCGGCGTCAGGCAAACCGCCGGCCGGGTGCTTCTCGACGGCATTCCGGTGCACGGCGAACAGCTGCGCGGGGCGACCATCGCCACCATCATGCAGAACCCGCGCAGCGCCTTTAACCCGCTGCATACCATGGCCGCGCACGCCCGGGAAACCTGCCGGGCAGTCGGTCGTGAAGCGAATGACGCCGTGCTGCTGGCAGCGATGGAGGAGGTCGGTCTGGACAATCCGCGGGCGCTGCTGAAGCGCTACCCTTTTGAAATGAGCGGGGGCATGCTGCAACGGATGATGGTCGCTCTCGCCCTGCTCAGCCGCGCGCCCTTTATCATCGCCGACGAGCCGACGACCGATCTCGATGCCATCGCCCAGGCGCGCATCCTCGACCTGCTGGCGGATATTGTCGCCAGGCGCGGTCTGGGACTGCTGCTGGTGACGCATGACATGGGCGTCGTGGCGCGGCTGGCGCATCACGTAACGGTGATGGAGAACGGTCGCCTCGTTGAACACTGCGATGTGAATACGCTATTTAGCGCCCCGCGGCACCCGCTCAGCCAGCGCCTGCTGGCCGCGCATCTGGCGTTATACGGTCTGGAGAAAACACCATGAATTTACTCAGCGCTACCGGGGTGAGTCACGATTATCCTCACCACGGCAGGGTCCTGCATGCGATCCATCTCGCCATCGCCCCCGGCGAAACGGTGGCCCTGCTCGGACGCAGCGGCTGTGGGAAAAGCACCCTGGCGCGGATGCTGGTGGGTCTGGAAACGCCGCAGCACGGCGATATTGCCTGGCGCGGCACGCCGCTGACTGCCCTGAAGGGCGAGGCCATCGGCGCCTTCCGCCGTGATATTCAGCTGGTATTTCAGGATGCCTTCAGCGCGGTGAATCCGCGCAAAACGGTGCGCGAGATCGTCAGCGAGCCGCTGCGCCATCTGTTGTGCTTGTCGCGTGAGGCGCGTGCGCGGCGGGTGGAAGAGATGCTGCTGGCCGTCGACCTCGCGCCGTCGCTGCTCGATAAGCGCCCGGCGCAGGTCAGCGGCGGACAGCTGCAGCGCGTCTGCCTGGCACGCGCCCTGGCGGTACGGCCGCAGCTGTTGATCCTTGATGAAGCGGTTTCAAATCTCGATCTGCTGCTGCAGGCGGAGATTATCGCCCTGCTGAAGCGTCTGCAGGCGCAGTTTGACACCGCCTGCCTGTTCATCACCCATGACCTGCGGCTGGTGGAGCGCTTTTGCCAGCGAGTGCTGGTGATGGAGCACGGGCGCATCGTCGAAACCGCAACGGTTAGTCTACCGCTACGCCTGCGTTCCCCTGCCGGACAGGCGCTCCAGCAGGCGGTGCTCCCCCCTTTTCCTGCCACTCTGCTTAACGAGGCCATGCCATGCAGCGCGTAACCCTGACCCTTGATGATGACCTGCTGGCCGCCCTCGATGCGCTAAGCGCCCGCCGCGGCTACCACAACCGTTCGGAGGCGGTACGCGATATTCTGCGCGACGCCCTCAACCAGGATCCTCCGTCGCCGGAATCACGGCGCGGGTATGCCGTCCTGTCGTACGTGTATGAACATGAGAAACGCGAACTGGCGAGCCGGCTGGTGGCCACCCAGCATCATCATCACGATCTCTCCGTCGCCACGCTGCATGTGCATATCAGTCATGACGACTGCCTGGAGATTGCGGTGCTGAAAGGTGATATGGCCGAGGTACAGCATTTTGCCGACGACGTGATTGCCCAGCGCGGCGTGCGCCATGGGCATTTGCAGTGTTTAGCGGATGATTAATTATTTGAAAATTCTTGGGTGGTTTATCAACAGTTGATAAACCACATAAACTATACGCTTTGTGAATTATCCCTCTTCGCCAATAATGGCGCCTCATTTAACGATCTCGTTATGGCGAGGCTCCTGCATAAATACAAGTTACCGCCCTGTTGGTATCGAGAGAGACCACTCAGGGAAATACAGGCTTCCATCGAATCAAGGTGTTGCCAAGGTAACTTCTGGCGGTCATGACCGTTCAGATACGTTATGCAGTGCTAAAACCAGGACGTAGGGATCTGCCTGCGCTAACCCTGTCTTGTTCGCCCCTATGAGTGATTTTTTATAGGGATTTTTAAACATGTCTTCCATTCAACTCTGCGCCGCCCATCAGGCGACCTCTGGCTTCGACGGCGATGCGATCGCCCAGTACATGCGTACCGATTTTATTACGCTGCAGGAACATCTCAGCGTTCATGAGGCGCGCGAACACTTTATCTCCCAACTGGCCAGCGATGATATTCCCGGGCAGGTGTTTGTCGTCGCCGGCAAGAAGCTGCGTGGCAGCCTGTCGGTCAAAAAGCTACTCCAGGAAACGGATATCAACCAGTCTATCCGCCACCTGATGGACAGCTGCCTGTTTCGCGTCAAACCTGACGATGAGCGCCAGCAGGTGATTGCCGAGCTCAGCGAGCGCGGCCTCGACCTGGTCCCCGTCGTCGATAAAGGCGAGCTGGTCGGCTGCCTGATGGAGAAGGAGATCGCCCATCTGCTGGAGGATGACGTCACCGAAGATGCTCAGCTGCAGGGGGCAACGCTGCCGCTGGAAAAACCGTACCTCGAGATCAGCCCCTGGACGCTGTGGAAAAAACGCTCGGTGTGGCTGCTGCTGCTGTTCGTGGCCGAAGCCTACACCAGCAGCGTACTGCAGCATTTCGAAGAAGCCCTGGAATCGGCCATCGCGCTGGCCTTCTTTATTCCGCTGCTCATCGGCACCGGCGGCAACAGCGGAACGCAGATCACCTCGACGCTGGTGCGCTCGATGGCGCTGGGGGAAGTGCGACTGCGCGATATGGGGCGGGTGATCCGCAAAGAGGTATCGACTTCGTTTCTGATTGCCCTGACCCTGGGCCTGGCGGGCTGCCTGCGCGCCTGGATGATGGGGATTGGCATGGAAATCACGCTCATCGTCAGCCTGACGCTGGTCTGCATTACCCTGTGGAGCGCGATTGTCTCCTCGGTCATTCCGATGGTGCTTAAGCGGATCGGCATTGACCCGGCGG
>NZ_GL882767.1:16032-46350 GCF_000195655.1 Klebsiella sp. MS 92-3 | reverse complement strand
GGGGGGGGGGGCCGCGGATCAGGCTTCGACCGCGCTCTTCTGCAGCTGCGGACCGGCCAGCGCCAGACGCGCGCCCGCTTCGGTATCGCTGTACTGCTTGAAGTTATCCATAAACAGCTGAGCCAGGCTCTCGGCCTTCTCCTGCCATTTATCCGCTGAACTCCAGCCATTACGCGGATCCAGCACCGCGCTGTCTACCCCTGGAATGCTCTGCGGGATCGCAAGACCGAACACCGGGATGGTCTCCTCGCGCAGCGGGCCGGTAGTGCCGTTGAGGATCGCGCTAATGATGCTGCGGGTATCGCGCAGCGACAGGCGTTTGCCCTCGCCGTTCCAGCCGGTGTTGACCAGCCAGGCTTCGGCGCCGGATTCCGCCATCTTCGCCGCCAGGACGCTGGCGTACTGGGTCGGGTGAAGCAGCAGGAACGCCGCGCCATAGCAGGCGGAGAAGGTCGGCGTCGGCTGGGTAATGCCACGCTCGGTGCCCGCCAGCTTCGAGGTGAAACCCGACAGGAAATGGTACTGCATCTGCTCGGTGGTCAGACGGGAGACCGGCGGCAGGACGCCAAACGCATCGGCGGCAAGGAAAATCACCTTCGACGGATGGCCCGCGCGGGACACCGGCTTGACGATATTGTCGATATGCGACAGCGGATAGGAGACGCGGGTGTTTTCGGTTTTGCTGCCGTCGGCATAATCCACGCTGCCGTCAGCGCGCACCACCACGTTTTCCAGCAGCGCATTGCGGCGGATGGCGCCATAAATCTCCGGCTCCGCCTGCGGATCGAGATTGATGGTCTTAGCGTAGCAGCCGCCTTCGAAGTTAAACACGCCGTCATCGTCCCAGCCGTGCTCATCATCGCCGATCAGCTGACGATGCGGATCGGTCGACAGGGTGGTTTTCCCGGTCCCGGAGAGGCCGAAGAACAGCGCCACGTCCCCTGCTTCGCCACGGTTGGCCGAGCAGTGCATCGACGCGATGCCTTTCTGCGGCAGCAGGTAGTTCATGACCGAGAACAGCCCTTTCTTCATTTCGCCGCCGTACCAGGTACCGCCGATGAGCTGAATACGCTCGCTCAGATTAAAGGCGACAAAGTTCTCGGAGTTCATCCCCTGCGCCTGCCAGTTGGCATTGGTGCAGCCCGCGCCGTTGAGCACCACGAAGTCTGGCGTAAAGCTGGCCAGCTCGTCGGCGCTTGGCACGATAAACATGTTTTTGACAAAGTGGGCCTGCCACGCCACCTCGGTGACGAAGCGTACGCCAAGACGGGTGTCCGGGCTGGCGCCGCACCAGGCGTCGATGACGTACAGTTTTTTGCCGCTCAGCTGGCCCGCGACCAGGCTTTTCAGGCTGCGCCACACGTCTGGCGATAACGGCTTATTGTCATTACGGCCGAGGCCGGAGTCTGCCCACCAGACGGTGTCGCGAGTCTGTTCGTCGCGGACGATGTATTTATCGCGCGGCGAACGGCCGGTGAAGATCCCGGTATCAACAGCCACAGCGCCAGAGTCGGTCATCACGCCGCGGGCCGCGCCGGTCAGCTCAGGAGAGGTTTCATGTGCAATAAGCAAATCGTAATCAGGGTTGTAAAAGAATTCGCCACTTGCATTAATCCCCAGCTCCTGCAGAGCCATTTTTACTGATTCAATTTGTTGTGACATGGAACTCCTGACAAACTATTTAAGGTAAGAGGCCTGGGTTATTCATTGCTTTCGTCATCGTCGCCGGCTATTTAATAAGATAAGTCCTGGACAATGAAATAAAGCAATAAATAACCGTGAGTCGCGATTTCATATCGTGCTCATGTAGGGTCGCCGATATGCATTCATAAATCTCAACTTTCCAAAAAATGTTAACACCTGTCGATAATTATGTTAATTGCATAGTTTCTATGCGCTATGCTAAAATTGCATAGCCTTTATTGCGTTTTTGAGGACTGGATCGGTGTTGGCAAATCTGGAAGTAAAATGGCTGTATGATGTGATTGCCCTTGAGGAGTCGCGCAGCTTTACCCTGGCGGCCAAAGCCCGCAACATCTCTCAGTCTTCGTTCAGCCGACGCATCCAGTCGCTGGAGGCTTCCCTCGGATTCAGCATCTTCGATCGTAGCGCCAACCCTCTGCAGCTGACCAACCGCGGGAAAATTTTTGTCGGCTATGCGCGAAATATGCTCGATGACATGGATTTTCAGATCAGCCGTATTAAAGGCTTAAATAACACTACCCAGAAAATAAGAATCGACGCGGCCCCTTCGCTGTCGGTGTTATTACTGCCGGAGATCATCGCCGGTTACACCGACCGTAAAAATAAGACTTTTCATGTTGAATCGATTAACGTCAACGACGCCGTATTTAACCTGAAAGAGGGAAAAAGCGATTTTATCCTCTCCTTCTATAATGAAGAATTAATGAACTATCCGTTTATTAATCATAAAATTTTTGATTCTTACCTGCACCTGGTCTCTCCCTGCGACGAACATGGCCGCCCGCTGTTTCATTTACATCGCGGCGTGCTGCCGCTGATGAAATACGCCAACGACAGCTATATGGGGCGCCAGGTGAACCAGGTGATCGACCGCACGCCGGAGATCACCTTCTCTCTCACCTTTGTCTCTTCCATGAGCGAGCTGCTCAAGCGCATGATCCTCAATGGCGACGGCGTGGGCTGGCTGCCGCAATACTCTATTCAGCGCGAGCTGGACGAAGGCCGGCTGACGATCCTCGATGAGAGCCTGTCGCTGCCGATCGGCGCCTGGCTCTACCGCTCCGGCTCGCGGCTTAACCAGGCCGCCGAACGTTTCTGGCAGCACATTAAAACCCGTAACGAACTGCGGGAATAACCCCCTCAGCCGCTGATCCCCAGATATGCCTTACGCACCTCCGGGTCGTTGAGCAGCGTCTGGCCGCTACCGCTCAGGCGGATCTGGCCGTTCACCATCACGTAGGCGCGGTCCGACAGGTTAAGGGCATGGCGGGCATTCTGCTCCACCAGAAACAGCGTCATCCCCTGGGCCGTCAGCTCGCGCAGGATCTGAAAAATCTGCTTCACCACCAGCGGCGCCAGCCCCAGGCTCGGCTCATCCAGCAGCAGCAGGCGCGGTCGGCTCATCAGCGCCCGGGCGATGGCCAGCATCTGCTGCTCGCCGCCGGAGAGGGTCATCGCCCGCTGTCCCCGCCGCTCTTCCAGCCGGGGGAACAGCTGGTACATTCGCGCCTTGTCCTCGGCCTGATAGCGGTTGCCAATGGCAATGGTCCCCATTAGCAGATTCTCCTCGACGGTCATATCGGGAAAGATGCGCCGCCCTTCCGGGGCCTGGGCGATGCCGTTGCTGGCGATAAAGTGGGTCGATTTCCGGCTGATCGCCTCCCCGCGATAGAAAATCTCCCCGCCGGCAATGCGCGGCTGGCCGAAGACCGACATCAGCAGCGTTGATTTACCGGCGCCGTTGGCGCCGATCAGCGCCACCGTCTCCCCCTCGTTGACGGTGAGGGAGACCTGCTTCAGGGCCTGGATCGGCCCGTAGAAGACATCCACCTCATTAAAGGCAAGCAAAGGCTGGCTCATCGGCGCGTCTCCTCTTCCTCAGCGCCTAGATAGGCGGCAATCACGCTGGCGTTGGCCTGGATCGCCTGCGGCGCGCCGCGGGCGATGACGTCCCCGTGATCGAGGACGATGATATGATCCGAAATCTCCATCACCATCCCCATATCATGCTCGATCAGTAGCACCGTGATGCCGTGCTGCTGGCGCAGAAAGCGAATAATCCGGCTCAGCGCCTGGGTTTCCACCGGGTTGAGGCCGGCGGCCGGCTCGTCCAGACAGAGCATCTCCGGACGGGTGCACATGGCGCGGGCGATCTCCAGCCGCCGCTGCTGTCCGTAGGAGAGGGTCCCCGCCAGACGGTTGGCGCAGTCCACCATCTCCACCACCTCCAGCCAGTAAAAAGCGCGATCCAGCGCCTGACTCTCCGCCTGCCGATACCCACGGGTATTGAGGATCCCGGCCAGTAGATGGCGGTTGACCTGGGTATGCTGGGCCACCAGCAGGTTCTCGATCACCGACATCTCGCGGAATAAACGTATATTCTGGAAGGTGCGCGCCAGGCCAGCGCGGTTCACCAGATGGGTGCCACCGAACATCTTGTAATAGATCCGCCTCCCCAGCTGCGCCGGGTGGAGAAAATCGTCCGGGTGAAGCTTCTGCCCCAGCACCTGAATGACATCGGTGACCTTTTCCCGCGCCCGCAGCACGATACTGCCCCCCGTCGCCCGATAAAAACCGGTCAGGCAATTAAACACCGTGGTCTTGCCCGCGCCGTTGGGGCCGATCAGGGCGGTGATCGACCCCCGCTCCACCTCCAGATTGACATCATTCAGCGCTTTGATGCCGCCGAAATGCATCATCAGATGCTCAACGCGTAAGATGCTGTCGGTCATGGCGCGACTCCTTTTCGCAATGCAACCCCGCTGCGGCTGGTGCGCACCAGGCCGCGCGGCCGCCAGATCATCATCATCACCATCAGCACGCCGAACAGCAGCACCCGATATTCGTCAAAACCGCGCAGCAGCTCCGGGGTGACCGTCAGAACAAACGCCGCCAGTACCACTCCCAGGGTGGAGCCCATTCCCCCGAGCACCACAATCGCCAGGATCAGCGCCGACTCAAAAAAGGTGAACGACGTCGGGTTAACAAACCCCTGATAGCTGGCGAAGAACACCCCGGCGATGCCGGCCGTCGACGCGCCGAGCATAAACGCCGAGAGCTTCACCAGCACGTGGTTGAGCCCCATCGCCCGACAGGCGATCTCATCCTCGCGCAGCGCCTCCCAGGCGCGGCCGATGGGCATCCGCGTCAGGCGATGCTTCACCAGCAGCACCAGCATCACCACCAGACACAGCACGGCGTAGAGAAAGATGAATTTCAGGTTGGGGTTGTAGCTGACGTGGAAAAACTCATGGATGGGGATGCCGCCATCTTTCGCCCGGCGGGTAAACTCGAGGCCAAACAGCGTGGGGGATGGCACCGGTACGCCGTTAGGGCCGCCGGTGAAGCTCACCCAGTTGTTGAGCACCAGGCGGATAATTTCGCCAAAGCCGAGGGTGACGATGGCCAGATAGTCGCCATGCATACGCAGCACCGGAAAGCCCAGCAACGCCCCGGCGAGAGCCGCCATCACCGCCCCCAGCGGCAGCATCGCCCAGAAGCCAAGTCCCAGGTACTGGTAGCCCAGCGCCAGGCCGTAGGCGCCGATGGCGTAAAACGCCACATAGCCCAGATCGAGCAGGCCCGCGAGGCCCACCACAATATTCAACCCCAGGCCAAGCAGAACGTAGATCAGCCCAAGAATGGCCACGGTCAGCAGATATTTTGTGGCGAGAAACGGAAAGACAATGGCCAGCCCCACCAGCAGCGGTATTATCCAGCGCAGCCGCGAGCGGTAGCCCGGCGGCCGGACGTACACCCCGTCATCCGCCCCCTCAAAGCGGGCAATAAAGGCTTTTCCCCTGTGGCTCTGCAGCAGCAGACTGAGCGCCAGCCTGCCGGCCATCACCACCGCCACCAGAATCGCCACCCGCGCAGGCGCGAGGGTAAAACCATACCCTTTGAGCACCACGCCGACGATCGGGCCAAAGACAATTAACGCGCAAAGGCCGGCCAGTACGCTGTCGATCAGCGCGTTTTGGATAGCCCGCGCAGGCTGGCGCATAATTTCACCCATAAAGCCTCCTTAGACCTTGGCCACCAGCGGACGTCCCAGCAGCCCCTGCGGGCGAAAAATCAGGATCGCCACCAGCAGCGCAAAGGAAAAGACATCTTTGTAATCCGAATTCACCAGCCCGGCGAACTGGGCTTCGGCCACCCCAAGCAGCAGACCACCCAGCATCGCGCCAGGCAGCGAGCCGATCCCGCCCAGCACCGCGGCGGTGAAGGCTTTGATGCCGATAATAAATCCGATATAGAAGTCGAAGGTGCCGTAGTTCATGGTCACCAGCACGCCGGCCAGACCGGCCATCGCCGCGCCGATGACAAACACCAGGGAGATCACCCGGTCGGTATTGATGCCAAGGATCGCCGCCATGCGCCGGTCCTGCTGGGTGGCGCGGCAGATGCGCCCCAGCCGGGTATACTGAATAATCCAGGTCAGGATCAGCATCCCCACCAGCGCCGCGACGAGAATAAACACCTTGGTCCAGGTGATCTGCACCACCCCATCGCCCACCGTCATGCGCAACGCGCCGCTAAGCAGCGTCGGGATCCCCTGCTGGTTCGGCCCCTGGCTCAGCTGGACATAGTTCTGCAGGATCAGCGACATCCCGATAGCCGAGATCAGCGGCGCCAGCCGCGTCGAGTTGCGCAGCGGCCGGTAGGCGATGCGCTCGATCGCCCAGCCGTATACGCCGGTGACCACGATAGTGAACACCAGAGTGGCGAAAATCAGCAGCGGAAAGGAGTGGATCCCGAAGAAAGAGAGCAGCGCCAGGCCGATGGCGCACAGGTAGGCGGAGACCATATACACCTCGCCGTGGGCGAAGTTGATCATGCCGATGATCCCATACACCATGGTGTAGCCGATGGCGATTAAGCCGTACACCGCGCCCAGCGTCAGCCCATTGATCAGTTGTTGCAGAAAAAACGCCGTCATAGCCCCTCCAGCCGCCAGGCAGACGGCCGCCGGGTTCCGTTCCCGGTCGACCGCCGTCATGTGACAATTTGCAAGTCAAAAGGACAGAGCGTCCTCAGGTCGTGGCCGATCAGAGCTGGTGATATTTGCCCTTGTCGTCCCACTGATAGACCACGTAGTCGGACACCTTGAGGTCGCCTTTGCCATCCCAGGCTTTCTTGCCCATCACCGTCTCGACGTCGTGGCTCTTCAGCCAGTCGCTGGCTTTGGCGTTATCGGTACCGACGGCGTTCCAGGCCGCGGCGATAGCCTGAATGGAGGCGTAGGCGTAGAGGGTATAACCTTCCGGCTCAAAGCCGCTGGCGCGGAACTTCTCGATCACCGCTTTGCCGTCCGGGAGGGTGCGCGGATCCTGACCAAAGGTCATCAGCACGCCGTTGGTGAACTGCGGCCCGCCGGCGGCCGTGACCAGCTCCTCGGTGACGATACAGTCGCCGGAGAAGAATTTGGCCTGCACCCCCTGCTCGCGCATCTGGCGCACCAGCGGGCCCGCTTCCGGATGGCAGCCGCCAAAGTAGACCACGTCCGGCTTGAGGGCGCCGATCTTGGTCACCAGGGCGTTAAAGTCTTTTTCACCGCGGGAAAGGCCTTCGTACAACACTTCTTTGGTACCCCGCTTCGCCAGCGCCGCGCGGGTGGCATCGGCCAGCCCCTGACCATAGGTGTCTTTATCGTGGATGACGGCGATTTTCTTCGCCTTCAGCACGTCCAGCATATAGTTGGCGGCGATCGCCCCCTGCTGATCGTCACGACCACACATACGGAAGAGATCTTTCATGCCGCGCTCGGTGATCTGCGGGTTGGTCGAGCCGGGGGTAATGGTCAGGATCCCGGCTTCGTCATATACCTCGGAGGCCGGCATCGTTGAGGAAGAGCAAAAGTGCCCCACCACGGCGGAGACTTTCGCTTCATCCACCAGCCGGTTGGCCACCGCCACCGCCTGCTTCGGTTCGCACGCGTCATCCCCCTGCACCAGCACAATCTTTTCGCCTTTGATGCCGCCGGCGGCATTGATATCGGCCACCGCCTGCGAGGCCCCCTTCCAGTACTGGGCGCCGTAGGTGGCGTTGGGGCCGGTAAAGGGCCCGGCGACGCCGATCTTCACGTCTGCCTGGGCGTAAAAGGCCATGCTCATACAACCTGCTATCACAACATGAAGCGTCATTGTTTTCAGTTTCAAAGACATTCGGATATTCCTCAGCGATGTAAAGCCTGGCGTCATGGAATGACGCAGAAAATATCACTTACCGTGTGGTGCCGACGTTGGCGCAGCGCCAGGACGGCCAGGGTGGAAGAAGCAAAAATCCCGCCAGGAAGGAGTGGAACACCGGAGAACAGTCGCCCCGGTCGGTACGCACGCGACGGCAACCCGTGCCGCATCCGGCAAGGGCGCATTCCCTTTCAGGTCAGGAGATCGGTTGCCATCACGTGGCGAGCCGGACAACGCGGTATCCGTACCGGCCCGTGAGCTAAACATAGATGCAGTTAGCGGTCGCTGCGCGCCGGCGTGGTGCAAAAATGCGAATATGATCAACAGTGGTGATTATTTTGTTGCGGTAATGTGAAGATGATAACAGGAGAGCCCATTAAAGGCTCTCCTGTGGCCCGGTGGCCGCTCAGAGTTGGCTGGTGAACGTTCGGGAGATCACATCCTGCTGCTGTTCGCGGGTCAGCGCGTTAAAGCGGACCGCATAGCCGGAGACGCGGATCGTCAGATTCGGATACTGCTCCGGGTGTTCTATCGCATCGAGCAGCTTTTCCCGGTTCAGCACATTGACGTTGAGATGCTGTCCCCCCTCCACCGTCTCCTCGTGGTGGAAGTAGCCATCCAGCAGGCCCACCAGGTTGTTTTCCTGCGCTGACGGGGCTTTGCCGAGCGCCGCCGGCACGATGGAGAAGGTATACGAGATGCCATCTTTGGCGTAGGTAAACGGCAGTTTCGCCACCGAGGTCAGCGACGCCACCGCCCCTTTCCGGTCGCGGCCATGCATCGGATTGGCCCCCGGAGCGAACGGCGTCCCCGCCCGACGTCCGTCCGGGGTGTTGCCGGTTTTCTGGCCGTATACCACGTTGGAGGTGATGGTCAGGATCGACTGGGTCGGCACCGCCTGACGCCAGGTGGGGAGCGCCTGAATTTTGCGCATAAAGCGCTCCACCAGGTCGCAGGCGATGGCATCAACCCGATCGTCGTTGTTGCCGTACTGCGGATAGTCGCCTTCAATGACAAAGTCCACCGCCAGCCCGTGGTGATCGCGCACCGGCTTCACCCGGGCGTACTTTATCGCCGACAACGAATCCGCTGCCACCGACAGGCCGGCGATGCCGCAGGCCATCGTGCGGTAGACGTCGCGGTCGTGCAGGGCCATCAGCGCCGCCTCGTAGCTGTATTTATCATGCATGCAATGGATGATGTTCAGCGCGCTGATGTACTGCACCGCCAGCCAGTCCATAAAGTGGTCGAGGCTGGCCATCACGGTGTCGTAGTCCAGCACCTCATCACGCAGAGGGTCGGTTTTCGGCCCCACCTGGATCTTCAGTTTCTCATCCACCCCGCCGTTAATCGCGTAGAGCAGCGTTTTGGCGAGATTGGCGCGGGCGCCGAAGAACTGCATCTGCTTGCCGATCACCATCGGGCTGACGCAGCAGGCGATGGCGTAGTCGTCGCTGTGAAAATCGCTGCGCATCAGATCGTCGTTCTCATACTGCAGCGACGAGGTGGCGATAGAGACCCGGGCGGCATATTTTTTAAACGCCGCCGGCAGCGCTTGCGACCAGAGCACGGTCAGGTTCGGCTCCGGCGCCGGGCCCATGGTGTGCAGAGTATGCAGATAGCGGAAGGTGGTTTTGCTGACCAGGGTGCGACCATCCAGCCCCATGCCGCCCAGCACCTCCGTCGCCCAGATGGGATCCCCGGAGAACAGCGAATCAAATTCCGGGGTGCGCAGGAAACGCACCATGCGGATCTTCATGATGAAGTGGTCAATGAGCTCCTGGGCCTGCTCCTCATTCAATAAACCGGCGCGCAGATCGCGTTCGATATAGATGTCGAGGAAGGTGGCCGTGCGCCCCAGCGACATGGCGCCGCCGTTCTGCGACTTCACCGCCGCCAGGTAGGCGAAGTAGAGCCACTGCACCGCCTCCCGGGCAGTGCGCGCCGGGTGAGAGATATCGCAGCCGTAGCGGGCCGCCATCTCCTGCATCTGCAGCAGCGCGCGCCGCTGTTCGGCCAGCTCCTCGCGCAGGCGCAGGGTGGCCTCCAGCGCCTCGCCGCGCTCAAGGGCCGGCTGCAGGTCGGCAAACTGCAGCTCACGTTCGCGGACCAGGTAGCGAATGCCGTACAGCGCCACGCGGCGGTAATCGCCGATGATCCGTCCGCGGCCATAGCCGTCCGGTAGCCCGGTCAGCACCCCGGATTTGCGGCAGCGCAGCATATCCGGGGAATAGACGTCAAAAACGCCCTGATTGTGGGTCTTACGCAGCGCCGTAAACTGATACTCAAAGTCAGGATCCATTTCGCGACCATAGGCCTCGAAGGCGCTTTTGATCATCTTGATGCCGCCAAAAGGATGCAGGGCGCGCTTCAGCGGCTGGTCCGTTTGCAGGCCGACGATCTTTTCCAGCGGCTGGTTGATATAGCCCGCCGCGTGGGCGGTGATGGAGGTGGCGACATTGGTGTCGAAATCCACCGGCGCATGGGTGGCGTTCTCGACGCGTATCCCGGCCATCACCTGCTCCCAGAGGGCGGTGGTCGCTGGCGTCGCGTTAGCGAGGAAAGACTCATCGCCCTCGTAAGGGGTGTAGTTATGCTGAATAAAGTCGCGAACGTCGATCTGCGTTTGCCACGCCGTACCGCGAAAGCCCAGCCAGGCGTCGGCGTATCGTACATCCTGGGTATCGATATCTACTTTCATGAACATCGTCTCTCTACAGAATAAAAAGTCAGGCCAGCGCCGCCGCGGTGTGGATCCGGCCTAAGCGGATCGCATCGAGGGCAATCATGCGCTCTTCATTGGTAGGAATAACCGCGCAGCGCACCCGGCTGCCGTCGGCGGAGATCAGGCGCTCGCCGGCCGAATTGGGCTGCTGATTGCGGGCGGCGTCCATCGCAAGGCCAAAGACCGACAGCCGCTCGCTCACCAGCCGACGGATCAGCACCGAGTTCTCGCCAATCCCGCCGGTGAAAATAATGCCGTCGAGACGCTGCAGCGCCGCGGCGTGGCCGGCAATATGGCGGGCGATACGATGGACAAAGGTTTTAATCGCCAGGCGGGCGCGGGCATGGCCCTCATGCCACGCCTGCTCCAGCACCCGCAGGTCGGAGGAAAGACCGGAGATCCCCAGCAGGCCGGAGGCGGTGTTGGCTACCCGCTCCAGGTCGCTGAGGGTCTGCCGGGTTTCCCCGGCAATCCACGCCATGGCGCCGAAGTCGACATCACCGCTGCGGGTGCCCATCATCAGCCCCTCCAGCGGCGTCATCCCCATCGAGGTGTCCACGCTGCGGCCGTTACGCACCGCGCAGATCGAGGCGCCATTGCCCAGGTGGGCGATCACCAGGCCGCTCTCCTGCTCCGGCAACCCGAGCAGCGCCAGGGCGCGCTGGGACACATAGCGGTGCGAGGTGCCGTGGAAACCGTAGCGGCGTACCCCGAGATTCTGGTAATACTCCCACGGCAGACCATAGAGAAAAGCTTCCGGGGCCAGGGTCTGGTGAAAGCTGGTATCAAAGACCGCCACCTGCATCACCTCCGGGAACAGCCGCTGCGCCGAGGCGATGCCGCTGAGACTGGCGTAGTTATGCAGCGGGGCCAGGGACGATACCTGGCGAATGTTATTGATAACCTCCTCGCTAATAATGACCGACTCGGTGAACAGGTCGCCGCCGTGGGCGACGCGGTGGCCAATCAGGGCCACGCTGTCGATGAGGTCGCGTTGGGCTAATGCTCCGGCAATCGCCTGCAGGGCGCCTTCGTAGCCGCGCTGCGCCAGCGCCACCGGCTCGCCGCCGTTGAGCGAGAGAGACGCCCGTTCCGCGTTGATGCCCTCGGCCACGCCGTTGAGCAGGCAGTCGCAGCTTGCGGCATCCAGGACGGAAAATTTGATCGACGACGAGCCGCAGTTAATCACCAGTACTACCGGAAATTCAGTCATGTTGTACTCCGCGTGGCCTGAGCCGGATTAGAACAGTTTGTAAGCAATGTTGAGGATGGTCAGCAGACCGATAGCGGTCACAAAGAGGTTGTCGAGACGGCCACGGTATTTGGCCAGCGAAGGCGCTTTACGAATGGCGTACATCGGCAGCAGGCACAGCAGCGAGGCGATAATCGGCGCGCCCATGGCCTCAATCAGGTCGAGGATATTGGGGTTGGCATACGCCACCACCCAGGTCGAGCCCATGATGAACACCATGCTCAGGGTATTGAGCTTGCCGCTGGAGACCCGGGTTTTATCCCCTTTATAGCCAAAGCGCAGGATCAGACCGTTCAGCCCTTCGAGCGTGCCGAGATAGTGGCCGAAAAACGATTTGAAGATGGCCACCAGGGCGATGATCGACGCGCCATACTCCAGCAGGGTGGCAAAGGTGGATTTGGTGCCCGACATCGAGGCAAAGTGGTTCGCCAGATAGGAGAGCACCGGGATATTCTGCGCCTTGGCGTCCGCCATGTTCTGCGGTGAGAGGGTAAACAGACAGCTGAAGGCGAAGAACATCACCACCGCCACCATCAGCATGCTGGCCCGGGAGATGATCTGTGAGCATTTGCGTTCGGTATACTCGCGGCCAAACTGCGCTTCATACTCTTCGCGTTTGGAGACCACAAACGAGGAGACGATCGGCGAGAAGTTGAAGGAGAACACCATGATGGAGATGCCCAGCCATACCGTCACCAGAATGCCGTCGTGACCGGTTAAGGCGATATCGCTGAGGTTGACCTGGTCAATCACCGCGCTATTCCAGTAGGGGATCAGGGACAGGGAGATCACCACCAGGCTGGCGATAAACGGCCACACCAGATAGCTCATCACCTTGACCATCAGGTCTTTACCAAACCAGATGACAAACGCCATCAGCAGCAGCAGGAGCAGCGCCACCACCCCGCGGTTGAGAGCCGGCATCTGCAGCTGGTTCTCCCAGAAAGTCATAAAGGTATTGGTGATCGTGACGCCATAAATCCACAGCAGCGGGCAGATGGCGAAGAAGTACAGAAAGGTGATCACCACCCCGCCGGTTTTGCCAAAATGCTCTTCCACCGTTTCGGTGATATTGCCGGAGGGGTTAGCCCCCGACAGGCATAGCCGGGCCAGGGCCCGATGGCAATAAAAGGCGATGGGATAGGCCAGCACCAGCATCACCAGGATCGGGATCAGCCCGCCGAAGCCGGCGCGGATCGGGAAAAACAGCACCCCGGCGCCGATAGCGGTGCCAAACAGGCCCAGGGTCCAGGTGGTGTCAGATTTACGCCAGGACGAAAGGCTTGTCTGGCTGGATGCAATGCTCTCAGTCGTACTCATATCCTGTCCTCACTTATGTATTGAATTAAGCGTCAACAAAACCGGTAATTTGCGATACCCGGGAGAGATCGATATTGCCCCCGGAAATCAGGCTGACCGTTTTGCGGTTCTGGATATAGCTGTCGAGTTTGCCGCTTAATAACGCGGCGCAGGCTAACGCCCCGGCCCCTTCGGTGATCACTTTATTGCGCTGAATTAAGGCGACCATGCTCTGGCGAATGTCATCCTCACTCACCAGGACGATGTCATCCACCAGCTGGCGGGCGATTTCATAGGTCAGTTTCCCCGGGCGGGCGACGTCGCAACCATCGGCTAAGGTGCCGGCGTGGCGATGGCTGGTGATTTCCCCGGCATACCAGGAGGCGGCCATGCCGTGAACATTCTCCGACTGCACGCCGATAATGCGGATTGTCGGGTTAATGGATTTAATCGCAATCGCGATACCGGCAATTAAGCCGCCGCCGCCAATGGGCACGATGACATTATCCACGTCATACAGATCTTCTAATATTTCGAGTCCAATCGTCCCCTGCCCGGCGATAACCTGCGGGTCGTCATAGGGGGGAATAAAAATGCGGCCCTCAAGTTCAACAATATCGCTGGCTTTGGCGAGGGTATCGTTAAAGTTATCGCCATGGAGCACCACTTCCGCCGAATAATCACAGGTGGCGGCAACTTTCGATTTCGGCGCCCCTTTCGGCATCACCACTTTCCCGTCAATGCCGAGCATGGCGCAGGAGAGCGAGACGCCCTGGGCGTGGTTGCCCGCTGAGCAGGCCACCACCCCTTTGCGTTTTTCCGCCGCGGTTAAACCGCACAGTTTATTAAAGGCGCCGCGAATTTTAAATGAACCCGTGCGCTGCATATTTTCGAATTTAAGAAATATTTCGCCCTGGCAGCGCTCGCTAAAATAATTCGAACGGGGCATGCCTGTTTTATATATTTTTCCCGCGAGGCGTTGTTTCGCTTCGAGAATATCGTCAATAGATACCGGAAGATCGTAGGTAATATGCATTATGGCCTCTGTATCTTAATATAAAGTCAATGACCGGGCGTCATCCTGCTGATAACAGCGAGGACGTGTGTTGGATTATTTAACGACTTTCAGTTACGCAATAATTTGTAATGGCTGCCAGTGGCGGTTGCCCTGCCCCGAGGAATAGTGTTTCGCCATCTCCACCAGCGACGCCGCGGCGGTTTTTAACCGGTAATTTTTCGACCATACCGCCGCATAGCGCGCCACCGGCAAGGCCTCTTTAATGGGGATGGTGACAAACTGGCTCGAGCCAAACGGCGTGGTCATGTCGCAGGGGATCACCGTCAGAAAATCGGCATTGAGCACCAGGTTATAGATCGTCACCACCGAATCGGTATTAACGATATTTTCACGGCGGATACCGCTGCGCTGCAGGGTGGTCAGCAGTTCGCTGTAGTAGCCCATATTGGTCTCCGGCAGCACCCACTGCTCGTGCTGGAGCGAGGCCAGGCGGACCGTGCCGTTGCCGATCCGCGCCCGGTTCGCCACCAGCACAAACTCAGACTCAAACAGCGGCTCGACGTGCAGGTCCTGCAGTTTCATCTCATCGCTCAGCGTCCCGATGGCGAAGTCGAGGCGCCCGTCGCGGATTGCCGGCAAAAAGGCGGAGAGCTGCGCCTCATACATCGAGACCCGCGCCTTGGGGAAAGTCATTTTAAACTGATGCACCATCTCCGACATAAAGGTAAACCCGACCAGCGATGGGAAACCAAAGGAGACATCCACCACCGCGCTGTTGGTCAGAGCATTCATTTCATTGACCATATTTTTCATTTCACGGGTGATCGCTTCTGACCAGTTGAGAAATACCTGCCCGGCCTCGGTGAGCGAGACGCCGGTATTTCGCCGGACGATTAATTCACTGCCAAAATAACTCTCCATGTCGCCAATAATTTTACTGACCGCCGGCTGAGTGAGTCCTAACGCTTTTGCTCCGGCCCCGATTGACCCGCTGCGGATCACTTCCTGGAAAACTACCAGATGCTGTGTTTTAGGCAGAGAAAAAGTATTCATCGCGTCTCACTTTCATTCCTTTGTTGACGGCGGAAAGTGTAACAAATCGCAATTGCCGGGTTATGTGAGAGCTCTCACAAAGGCTCCGCCGCGGCGGATAAGCAGGATCCACGAGCCAGAATAAGTAAAGTAAAATCAATATATTAAAAGCATCATGACCGCTATTTGCGCGCCTTTTGCCGTGGCCGAATGCGGGGATAAAAATAATTGATGGCGATAACATCGACGGCGAAATGGCGATAAAAAATACGCCTTTTGTACGTTATTCGACCCGCGCTATCAGGGTGAGAAGAAAGCCGAAAATTAAATTAATGCTGTAAAGAATAAAAAGCAGACGTAATAAACGCCATTATTTAACGACAAGCCGGTCGGGCATCACATTTTATCCCCGGCGGTTGGGGAAAATGCACGGTCATTATTTACACCAAAGAAACATTAAATTCACAATTTTTCTTTTGGGTCGCGATAGGCAGCGATCTTTTTTCCGCCATAGCACAGTTGGTCATACTTTGATTAAAATCAACCCTGGTAATTTATCTTTTACGACGGCCATTGGAGAGTCATTTGTGTTGCCGATCACAAATCCATAAAACAACGACCCGGCCTATCGTGAAGAGATGATCCCGCGGCTGCGCCAGCAGCTTAACGAGCAGCTGATGAGCGACCAGCTGGCTGTCGACCTGCTCTCTTCCTATCTGCGAATGGATCTCAGCGCCCAGCCGTGGGACCAGCCGCTATAGCCCGCCCCGGCGCAGATCGCTGGCCCGGGCATTTCGCCTATAGCTGGCTGACCCCCAGCGCCGCGGCCTCATCCCGCCACGCCAGCAGCGGCGCATAGGCCTCCCGCGACATATCGCTATAGCCGCAGATCAGCAAGGCGTCGCACAGGGAACGATAGCGATCATCGCTTACCAGCTGCTGGAGCGCCTCGCGCAGGCTATTCAGCGTTGCCGCCGGGGTGGCGCCGGCGGTGATCAGCGGCAGCCCTGGCGCGGCCGGGCTCCAGCCGATCGCCACCAGGCCAGCCAGAGCCTGCGGCTGATGGCGCTGCAGCAGAGCGTAGGTCACGCAGTCGATGGCGGCGATATCGGCGTTTTCCTGCTGCAGTTCGCGCAGCGATTGCCGATGGCTGCCGCTGAACATCACCGCTGAAAAAAAACGCCCCTCCCGGGAGAGCGGCGCGACCATTTTACGCAGTACGTTGTAGCCGGACTGCGAGTGCTCGGCATTGCACACCGCCCGACGGCCAAAAAAGTCCCCCAGCATCCGGTGACTATCCGCTTCGCGGACCACCAGCAGGCTGCGATAGCGGCGCCCTTCGCAACCGGGCGCAGCGTAGTGGAAGCAGCCCACCGTCTGCACCTCCGGCAATTGGGTCACCAGCGGGTAGCCACAGGTCTGGCTCAGCAACAGCGTCGGCTGGCGCCAGTGAGCCAGCAGATCCCCGGGGTCAGCCGCCGGAGGGTCCCCCGCCACCATCACGCCGCGTTCGTCCAGCAGCGACTGCACCGTCTGCCACAGGGCCTGGGTCTGTTGACGGTGGATGGCATACATCGGAAAGGTCATGCGTTCAGCCATATTCTCCTCCCGCCTGCGCCTGCTCGCCAAAGCCCGGATGGGCGTTCACCGCTACCGCCCGGCGGCTAAAATGGCGTCGCCACTCGCCGTACCCGCGCACCAGGAACCCCTGATTACGCTGCAGATACGCCGCCTGGCGATGCAGATACAGTTGACGTAAAGCGTACCAGGGGACCCCTGGCAGATCATGATGCACCGCATGGTAGTTGAGATTGAGGAACAGCGCCCGCCAGGGGAGCCCGGCCTCGTTGATCACCGAGCGGGCCAGCGGGTCATCCGCGGCGCGGTGTTCGAGAAAAGAGCGTACTTTGGTCAGGGCCAGCGCCGGGTAGCTCACCGCCAGCACAAACCACAGCGGAGAAAAACCCTGCGCCGCCATCCAGGTCAGCAGACCCGTCAGCAGCAACAGATGCAGACTCCACATGGCGATAGCGCGGCGGTCGCCCTCGCGGAAAGCCCACAGCGCGCTGTTCAGGGTGTGAATAATATCCATCATCGGCGCCAGCAGCAGACGCCCCCAGAAGGTGTTGCGCAGGTGGATAAGGCGGCGCTGCCAGGCTGAGAAGCGCTGCCAGCTTTCCGCCGTTACGTAGTACGATTCGGGGTCATCCTCAGGGTGCGTCAGCAGATGGTTGCGATGGTGCGCCAGGTGGCTGTCGCGGTAGACGCCATAGGGATACCAGACCGCCAGCGGCAGCGTCCCCAACAGCTGGTTAAACCATGCCAGCCGGGTGGGATGCCCATGGATCAGCTCATGCTGTAAGGACATATACCAGGCGGTAAACCAGATCAACAGCAGCGTGGCCGGAAACAGTCCCAGCGTCCGCCAGCCCGCCACGCAGGCAAACCAGCCGCCGTAAACCGTCACAATCAGCAGCCAGGTCGGCAGCTCGCTGCGCCACAGCCAGCTGCGCGCCAGCTGGCGGATCAGGATGCGCTGTTGGTCATCCACATAGACAGCCGTCTTCTTTTCCGCCACTTCCGATACCTTGCCGTGTTGCCTCATTCCCTCCGAAGATGTGAGATAACACGTTAAATAACAAAGTATTTAATTGACTTAGCTTTGCCAAAAAGCGCGTTTGTGTTCAACAGGGCAAAGAGAATACCGTCCATGGCGCAACAGGTTGGCGGTGTTTAAACAGGTCCATCGCCCGGCGGCGCTGCGCTTGCCGGGCCTACGGGATAACCCCTCCCCGGGCCATCCAGGCCGGTGCAGTCGCAGCGCCGCCGGACAAGAACAGCGGCGTCGCTTTTGTGCCGGGCGGCGGCGACACCTTGCCCGGCCTACAATCCGTGCGGCCTGTCGTTAATTTATTTACCGCTGTTGCTGAAATTTTACCGCCAGGTCGAGGATACTAAAGGACTCCAGCGCCTTACCCGCCTTCGCGCCGACGATACCGGCGGAGCGTCACAGCGACTACTCCTCTTCCCGCTCCGCTGGCGTCCAGGTCGGCAGAGTCTGGAAGGTGTGCAACAGCCCTTCGGACCACGCCTTGCGAATGCGGTTGAAGTAGGGATCGCTGTCGGTGATGCGATGCTGCCCGGCACTGCTGAAGCTGCCGCTGCGGTAGAGCAGCGTATCCAGCGGCAGGCCGACGGACAGATTACTGCGCAGCGTCGAATCAATGGAGATCAACGCGCAGCACATCGCCTGCTCCAGCGGCGTGTCGATGGTCAGCACCCGATCGATGATCGGTTTGCCGTATTTGCTTTCGCCAATCTGGAAATAAGGCGTGTCGCGGGTGGCTTCAATAAAGTTGCCCTCCGGATAAATATGGAACAGACGATGAGTTTCGCCGGCGATCTGGCCGCCAAGCAGCAGGTTGCAGTTGAAGTTGGTGTTACTGCAGGTCTGCTGGTTGCTGCTGTCGCGCTGGATCACCTCCAGCAGCGTTTTACCGATCAGCATCGCGGCGTCGTAGAGGGAAGTGACCTGCATCAGATTCGGCTCCTGCTGGGTACGGATGCGCGCGCTGAGCAGGCTTATCACGCTCTGGGTGGTGGCCAGATTGCCGGCGGATTGCAGCACCAGCACCCGTTCCCCCTCCTGATGGAAAACGTGCAGCTTTTTAAAAGTGGCAATATGGTCGACGCCCGCATTGGTGCGGGAGTCGGAAGCAAACACCAGTCCATCCGCCAGGCACATGGCCACACAGTAGGTCATTGCGGTTATTCCCGTATTATTGCTGCTGCGCCTGCTGGCTGTGTTCGCGCACTTCAGCGTTAGTTAACATAATCTCCCCGCCGCCGCCCAGCCGGGTGCCCCGTACCGGGCAGGCGTCGAGATAATCCAGCCCGGTCGCCAGCCGTAAATGCTGATTCAGGCGACGGGTATTATTGGTGATATCAAACGACAGCCAGCGGCCGTCGAGCCAGACTTCCGCCCAGGCGTGCATCGCCACATGCTGGGCGTTATTGCTGTAGACATAGCCGCTGACGTAGCGCGCCGGGATCTCCAGCGCGCGGCAGCAGGCGAGAAAAACATGGGTATGATCCTGGCACACCCCCTTCGCGCGGGCGAAGGCGTCGGCGGCGGAGTCCTGCACCTGGGTCGCGCCGGGGGAGTATGGCATTCTTAACAGCAGATCCGCCATCAGTTGATTCAGACTCTCTTCCGCCGCATCGGGACGATAGAGGCGCTGGGCAAACTCACGGATCGCCGTATCGGCGCGGGTTAGCGGCGTACAGCGCAGAAAAACCAGCGGCGACAGCAGCTCGGCCTCTTCATCACGCGTCTCCTCCCCTTCGTCGGCGATATCGACAATCCCGCTGGCGCGGATGGTGATCTCCTTGTGCGGGTTATCCAGCGTCAGCACATGCAGCACATTGCCCCAGCCGTCGGTAGTGGTCACCGCCGCGCCGTCCGGCAGGGTCAGCGTCCAGGCGGTGATCGTCTGCCGGGCGGTACTGCGAGGCGTCAGGCGCAGATACTGGGTGGAAAACTTCACTTCTTCATCGTAGCCATAGCGGGTGAGATGATCGATGACCAGTTTCATAAGGCCTCCAGGTAGGTTTGTCTGATGCTGTCGGACAGCGCGTTAATTCTCGCCAGCAGCCCGTTAAGGGTGGTCTGCAGGTCCGCCTGCGCCAGGTCGTCACGGGTGCTGAAGCGCAGGTCAACGTTGAGCTGATGGGCGAGGCGCAGCGGTTGATAGGAGCGGTCGTTGGCGATCTTCTCCAGCTCGCCCACCAGGTCGGCAATGCTGGCGCGCAGCGAACGCGGAATATCGTTGCGCAGGATCAGCAGCTCCATCACCGTTTCGCGACTGACCGGCTGGCGGTAGAGGCTGTTGTAGGCTTCGCGGGCGCTGACCGCATTGAGCAGGGTATCCAGCCGGTAGTATTCCCGCACCGGATCCGGGTCGTTGGTCAGCTGTTGATCCTTAATCAGCAGCAGCTGGGTGGTGGCGAAGGCGCGCTCAATCAGGGTGCCGATACCGATAAAGCTCAGCGCGTCGTTGCGCAGCAGCGTGCCTATCACCGCTCCGCGAAACAGATGCACCCGCTCTTTCACCCACTCAAAAAAGCCGTCGCTCCCCAGCTCGCCCAGCCCCTGCTGGCGCAGGCTTCGCAGCTCAATGCGGGTGGCATTGATGCTCTCCCACACTTCGGCCGACAGACTGCCGCGCACGGCGTGCGCATTGTTCCACGCCATCTCCACGCAGCTGTAAATACTGCAGGGGTTGTTGCCATCAAGGGCAAAAAAGTTGAGCAGATTGCTCATGGTAAAGCGGGCATGGCGCGCCTGAAACAACTCGTGGGTCATCGACAAATTCAGCGGCAGCGCCAGATCCCGCGACTGCTGGCTGTGGCGGGGGATCATCGATAATTTCCAGGTCACGTCCAGCACCCGGGCGTAGCTCTCCGCCCGCTCGAGATAGCGGGCCATCCAGAACAGTTCACTCGCCGTACGACTTAGCATGATGCGTCATCCTCCATCACCCAGGTATCCTTGGTTCCGCCGCCCTGCGACGAGTTGACCACCAGCGACCCTTCGGTGAGGGCCACGCGGGTCAGGCCGCCGGGCACCAGCCGCATCTCCTGCCCGGACAGCACGTAGGGGCGTAAATCGATATGTCGCGGCGACAGACCTTCATCAACGAAGGTGGGGCAGGTCGACAGCGCAAGGGTGTCCTGGGCGATATAGTTGGCCGGATTGGCCAGCAGGCGCTGGCGGAAGGCCTCTCGCTCCTCTTTAGTCGAACGCGGGCCGACCAGCATGCCGTAGCCCCCGGCGCCATGGACCTCCTTGACCACCATCAGCTCGAGATTGCTCAGCACGTAGCGCAGGTCCTCCGCTTTCCGGCACTGCCAGGTGGGTATATTGCTGAGGATCGGCTGTTCGCCGAGGTAAAAGCGGATCATCTCCGGGACGTACGGATAGATCGATTTGTCGTCAGCCACCCCGGTGCCGATGGCGTTGGCCAGCACTACGCCGCCGGCGCGATAGACGGACAGCAGCCCCGGGACGCCGAGCATCGAATCGGCGCGGAAGGCCAGCGGGTCGAGCCAGGCGTCGTCGATGCGGCGATAAATCACATCCACCCGCCGCGGCCCCTCGGTGGTGCGCATATACACCGCGCCGTTTTTAATAAACAGATCGGCGCTCTCCACCAGCTCGACCCCCATCTGCTGCGCCAGGAAGCTGTGCTCGAAGTAGGCGCTGTTGAAGCGACCCGGGGTCATCACCACGACGCAGGGATCATCCACCAGCGAGCTTTCGCGCAGGGTCTGCAGGAGGTAGCTCGGGTAGCGCTCCACCGGCGCAATGTGATGCTGCTCGAACATCTCCGGATAGAGGCGCATCATCATCTTACGGTTTTCGAGCATGTAGGAGACGCCGGACGGCGTGCGCAGATTATCCTCCAGCACGTAGTACTGACCGTCGTTATTGCGCACCATATCGACGCCGGTGATATGGGCATAGGTGTTGTTTGGCAGGTTGATGCCCTGCATGCACGGCTGATACTGCTCGTTGGCCAGCACCTGCTCGGCCGGGATCAGCCCCGCGCGCAGGATATTCTGCTCATGATAGATGTCATAGAGGAAGGCGTTCAGCGCTTTCACCCGCTGGCGTATGCCGCGGTCAATGCGCTGCCACTCCCCGGCGGGTATGATCCGCGGCACGCTGTCAAACGGGATCAGCCGCTCGGTTCCCTCATCCTCGCCGTACACGTTAAAGGTGATGCCGATACGGTGAAAAAGCAGTTCCGCTTGCGCTTTTTTCTGCCGGATAGAGAATTGATCGGTGTTGCGAAACCATTGCCACCAGGCATTATAGTGCGGCCGCTGTTCACCCTGCGCGGTCAGCATCTCGTCATAATAATGCCCGTCAGGTAGCGTAATTTTAATCATGGCTATCCCCTCCGGTTGTACTCACTTTGTGGTAATCCCGATAAGAGATAAGCATTAATTATGCCAGGTCACACAGCGCGTCGGCGCAGCGTTACGCTGTGAGGCCATGGCTTTGAGTTGATTAAAAAACAACCAGACACTTTGCTTATTTGTGGGCGGTTTTTAGCGTTAAACGCACCAGTTTGGGGCAAGTGGATTCACGGGACGCTGAGGCTTCGCGAGCCACGCCGCGTAGCGACAGGCGGCTGAATAGCACAGAGCCTGCGCTGTGCAAGCTCTGTGTTGCTCAGAAGAAATACTTGAAGCGCAGCCGGCCGCCATAGCGGGAGTCTTCCTGGCCGTCGCCGTTGCTTGGGTTGGCTTCAATCCAGGAGGCGTAGGCCCCAAGATAGATGTTGAAGTTCTTCATATTCATTACGTTCGGAAACAGGTACGACGCATGGATCGTATGGATATCGTAGTTGCCCGGATCGGCGATCCAGCAATTATCGTCGCAGTTAGCGATAAAATCAGCGGTGTTAAAGCTGTCGATTTTGTTATGCGCGTAAATGTAGCCCAGCTCAAAACCGTGCCACAGGGAGTTAACGCCCGCGGTAAAGTCAGTCTCATCTTCGGCATCCATATAAGCGACGTTAAGGTTGGTCACCACGCTGTCCTGCGGATCGGTTTTTTGCCCATTCCACGTCATCGTATAGCCATAGCCGGTACGGCTGGACTGGTCGACCCAGCGTCCTTTCGCATCGTGATAGCCATAGGCGTTATTTACCACGTTGCTTTCCATGGCGATGGCAGTGGAGAAGCGCCCGCTGTTCCACGCGATAACCGGGCGCAAATAGGCCACATTTTTCTCATTTTCCAGTGCGGTGCCATGATACTGCTGGTCCTGGAATAGCGTGCTGCCGTTCTCCAGCAGGGTATTCAGTTCGAAATACCAGTTATCAAGGGTTTTGCTCATCAGGAAGTTGCCGCCGCTGTTGCTCCGACCGCGCCCTTCCTTCATCATGTAAATATAGCCGTAGCCGTCGCTGTACAGATCGTTGGCGGTGTTCCCGGAGTATTCCACGAACGTATCCTGATTCAACGGGAACATATCGTAGGCTTCGAAACGACCAACCTTCACCTTCCAGTCGTTCTCCTGGCCAAAAAAGAATACCGCATCATCAAGATTCATTTTGCCGTTCAGGTCGGCCAGCGGCTGGACGGAAAAACCGGCAAAACGGCCATTATCCATTTTGCGCATGCCGTCAAAACCTAACAGCAGGCGGCCATTAATATCCCAGCGTTCATTATTGCCCGGCGCCCAGTCTTTATTTGCCGTGGTTTTTACCGAAGTCAGGCTCCCGCTGCTGCTGGCGCCATCCATGTTAAATTCGACATCACCATAAAATTTGATATCCCCATAGCCGGACAGCGTTAGTGTTGTCGGCTCCGCGCCCGGTGCGACGGGCTCGGCGGACTCCACTTTGACAGTTGGCGTGCATTTCGCCACCACGTTCTGCTGTCGGGTTAAGGTCTGGATTTTCGCTTCCGCATCGGCCGCTCGTTGCTCAGCATTTATTACGCGCTGTTCCAGCTGCGCTAAACGTTTTTCAATATCCGTCGGGTGATTATTCGCCGCGGCCCAAAGGCCAGAGGAGAACAGACCACTCATAATCAGAGCCATATAGTTTACTTTCATTATTAACATCCCTAATTACATTGTTATATGTTTCATCCAGGGTATAGCCGGGCTATCCAGAGAATTACCTGCATAGCCCTCTTAATACAGCGTGGAATAATCAGGATTCGGCGAAAGTGCCGTGTTTTAAATCATCAACGATGCCGTTCATTCTGTTTTCCGTTAAGCCGTAGAATTTAATCGAGACGGCGGTAAGCACATAAAACACGGAAGGGACCAGAGTAAACAACAGCACCACGCCCTGCACCGCTGAAGCCGACTGCACCGTGGTGTTAGCGGCGTAATGGAAATAGGCCAATATCCAGCCGAGGATGGCCCCGCCGACGGCGACACCCAGCTTGATGACAAAGATATTTGCTGCGACATTCATACCGGTAATACGCCGCTGGGTTTTCCATTCGCCATAGTTATTCACGTCGGTAATCATCGACCACTGCAACGCGCCGTTGCCGCCCTGAATGATAGAAATCAGAATATGCACGCCGAGCACCGCAATCCAATATTGTACCGGGACGATAAAGCAGACCACGCCCAGCGCGGCGGTGAGAAGATTAATCCAGAAAGAGAATCGGACCTTACAAAAGCGCGTCCCGAAGGGCTTGGCCAGCACCGAACCCAGCATGGAGGCAAACATACCGCCGAGCATGAATATGGTAATCACGTCGGCGCCTTTATGCAGGACGCTGTTAACATAATAGACGACGGCGCCACCGCGAATTACCACGGCGACCAGCATCATAAAATTGTAAACGGAAAGAATACGCCACTGATCGTTACGAAATAGTATTTTCACGTCCCGCGCGATGTTCAGGTTCTGTTCTTTAATCGGCTGCACGCGTTCTTTAGTCGTGGCGAAACAGGTGATAAACATCAGGCAGCCGATAACGCCAAACAGGGCCATCGAGACCTGAATACCGGTCGCGCGATCGCCGGGATAGAGAAAATCAGCCAGCGGTAAAATAAACGCAGTACCGAGCGCGCCGCCGATTGGGGTGATAGCGAAACGCCAGGACTGCAGCGAGAGGCTTTCGCGCGGATCGGAGGTCAGCGCCGCTCCCAGCGAGCAGTACGGAATATTAATCGCCGTATACATCAGTGTCATAAATATATAAGCCGCCACGGCGTAGGCAATTTTTCCGGAGTCGGAAAAGGAGGGAATGGAATACACCAGCACGCAGCTCACCGCAAAGGGCACGCAGATCGCCAACAGCCAGGGGCGAAAGCGGCCCCAGCGGGTTGAGGTGGCGTCAGCAATCGCGCCCATAATCGGATCGGTAATCGCATCCAGCAGACGCACCAGCAAAAACATCGTCCCCATTACGGCGGGCGGCAGGCCATAAATATCGGTATAAAAATAAGCCAGAATAGCCACAGACGAGTCAAATACGATGTGACTGGCTGCGTCCCCCAGGCTATAACCTATTTTCTCTCTGACAGAAATTTTTTCGCCAGCAGACATACACCACTCCTTTATGCAAAATGAAACCGGTTTCTGTAGTGTCTGCATTTTTTACTTATCCGCTATGCGCGGCGCCATTATGTTTTTTTATTAATTATTTATGTTTTTTAATTTATGTGATCCTGCCAGCCTTCAGTCATATTAATCCCGGTATTTTTGCCTGACAGATCATAGCCTTCATCCGTTGCGCAATTTTTAAAATGCGATAAATACGAACCTTATTGTTACAGATAAACATCCGTTCTTTTTTCGGATGCCGCTATCGAATAGCGCTTATTATTTACCCAGAAACATTCACAACAAAAATAACACCAGCCAGCATTTATATAATTAAGATTATAATATTCGGCTGAGCAGAATTGTGCCGCCTGGATAGCGACCGGTGAGCGGTAAATTCTCTGTTTTAGCGCAAAATGTTAGCTTCGACACGCGCAGCGGCGGATATTCGTCTATGGTTTTCTGATGGCCAAATGCAGTGGCACATGAGTCTGCAATGATAAGGAGAACAATCCATGACGAGTCCCTTTTCCCGTCGCCCCGCTACCCTGCCTTATGCTCTTCGTCTGGCGCTAGGGGGTGCGTTTATCGCCCTGGCGACGCTGACCGCTGAGGCTGAAGAAACCCGTCCAATCCCGCAATCACCCGATATCCTGCTCGGTCCGCTGTTTAATGATGTGCAAAGCGCGAAACTGTTTTCTGATCAGAAAACGTTCGCTGACGCCATTCCGAGCAGCGATCCGCTGATGATCCTTGCCGATTACCGGATGCAAAAAAACCAGGCCAGCTTCGACCTGCGCCACTTCGTCGAACTGAACTTCACGCTGCCGAAAGAGAACGACACCTATGTGCCGCCCAAAGGGCAAACTCTGCGTCAACATATCGATGGCCTGTGGCCGGTCCTGACCCGCAGCACCGTCGAGGTGGAAAAATGGGACTCGCTGCTGCCGCTGCCTAAGCCCTACGTGGTGCCCGGAGGACGTTTCCGCGAAGTCTATTACTGGGACAGCTATTTCACGATGCTGGGTCTTGCCGAAAGCGGTCACTGGGATAAAGTCGAGGATATGGTCGCCAACTTCGCCGCAGAAATTGACGCCTGGGGCCATATCCCCAACGGCAACCGCACCTATTATCTCAGCCGTTCGCAGCCCCCCTTCTTCTCCTTTATGGTGAGCCTGCTGGCGACGCATGATGGCGACCAGGTGCTGAAAACCTACCAGCCGCAGCTGGAGAAAGAGTATCGCTACTGGATGGCCGGAGCGGACGCGCTGGCTCCCGGCAGCGCCGACAAACGGGCGGTGCGGATGGCGGACGGCGCGCTGCTCAACCGCTACTGGGACGATAACGACACCCCGCGTCCCGAGTCCTGGCTTGACGACGTCAAAACCGCCAAAAGCAACCCGAATCGTCCGGCAACCGAGATCTATCGCGACCTGCGCTCCGCCGCCGCCTCCGGCTGGGATTTCAGCTCCCGCTGGATGGACAATCCGCAGCAGCTCGCCACCATTCGCACCACCTCGATTGTCCCGGTCGATCTCAATGCCCTGATGTTCCATCTGGAGAAAACCCTCGCCCGCGCCAGCAAGGCATCCGGGGACAGCGCTGGCGCTACGCAGTACGATGCGCTGGCTAACGCCCGCCAGCAGGCCATCGAGAAATACCTGTGGAATGATAAAGAGGGATGGTACGCCGACTATGATCTGAAAACCCACAAGGTGCGCAATCAACTGACCGCGGCGGCGCTGTTCCCGCTGTACGTCAATGCCGCGTCACGCGAGCGGGCGACGAAAGTGGCCGCCGCCGCCGAGTCGCGCCTGCTTAAACCCGGCGGGCTGACCACCACCACCGTCAACAGCGGCCAGCAGTGGGACGCCCCCAACGGCTGGGCGCCGCTGCAGTGGGTGGCGGTCGAGGGGCTGCAAAACTATGGTCAGCAGAAGATCGCCATGGAGGTCACCTGGCGCTTTCTGACCAACGTGCAGCATACCTATGACAGTAAGCAAAAGCTGGTGGAGAAGTATGACGTGAGCTCGACCGGCACCGGCGGCGGCGGCGGGGAATATCCGCTGCAGGACGGCTTTGGCTGGACCAACGGCGTCACCCTGAAGATGTTGGATCTGATCTGCCCGCAGGAGAAACCCTGCGATGCGCTGCCCGCTACCCGTCCGGCGACAACCCCTTCACCGCAGGACAAACCTGTTGCGGCGCCCGCGGCTAACGACCCCGCCCCTGCGGAACCGCAAAAGACCGGCTCCTGACGCTTCGCCGCCCCCTACCAAAATCGGTAGGGGGGAGCGGGCTCCCTGGTCACTACCGTCCCGCGCAGACCCATTCTGCGGCTCGCGGGAAACACATCCCCACCCCCTCGCGTTCAACAGGTCACCTTTTCGCTTGATCGCACAAATACAAACAATAATAATTCGCATTACTTTTTAACGAATAATGACAGATTCGTTTTTCACGCGGCGGCGTACAGGAGTACCAGACCGCGTTGGTTCAGGATGATCTTATGAACGTGGCTATTTCTCGAAAACGCCCGGGGCTGCTGTATGCCCTTGCGGTCGCACTCCCCTTCACCGCGCAAGCCGAAGAGACGGTGGTGGTCACTGCCACCCCGCCGGCGTCCGCCAGCGCGCCGACGGAGGGCTACAGCGCCAGCACCTCGCTCGGGGCGACGAAAACCGACCAGCCGTTAATCACTACCGCCCAGTCGGTGTCGGTGGTCACCCGCCAGCAGATGGCGGATCAGGGGGCGAATACCATCAGCCAGGCGCTGGAATATACCCCGGGGGTCTACTCCAGCTTCGGCGGCGGCGCCACCCGGTTCGACGCCATCTCCCTGCGCGGCTACCACGGCGGCGACGTCGATAACCTGTTCCTCGACGGCATGCGCCTGATGAGCGACGGCGGCAGCCATAACGTACTGCAAATCGACCCGTGGTTTATCGAACGCGTGGATGTGATCCGCGGCCCCTCCTCCGCGCTCTACGGGCAGAGCGTGCCGGGCGGCGTGGTCAACCTGACTTCCAAACGTCCGCAGTTCAGCCAGCAGGGCCACATCCGCCTGACCGGCGGCACGCAAAATACCAAAGGCGCGGCCTTCGATTACACCGACGCCATCAATGACCAGTGGGCATGGCGGCTGATCGGGATGACCCGCAGCAGCGATACGCAGTATGACCATACCCGCGAAGAGCGCTACGCGATTTCGCCTTCCCTGCTGTGGCAGCCGGACAGCGACACCTCGCTGCTGCTGCGCGCCTATCTGCAAAAAGATCCTTCCGGCGGCTACCACGGCTCTTTGCCGCTGGACGGCACCCGCTACGCGCACAATGGCCGTAAGCTCTCCCCCAGCACCAACGAAGGCGATCCGGGAGATGGCTATAAGCGCCGCCAGCAGATCTACAGCTATGAGTTTGACCACCAGTTCACCGACGTCTGGTCGGTCTATTCCGCCGGGAGCTACACCCATACCAACGTCTCCCTCGATCAGGTCTACCAGGTCGGCTGGATAGATGACAGCGACATGCTGGCCCGCGGCTACAGCGGTTCGCGCGGTTCGCTGGACGGCTGGTCAACCGATAACCGCCTGCGCGCCGATTTCAATACAGGCGACCTGGCGCACACCCTGATCCTCGGCGCCGAATATCATCGCTTCCGTAACGACCTGTGGACCGGCGCCGGCGGCGCGGCGCCCCTTAACCCGTTTAGCGGCTATACCGCGCAGACCGGACATACCGTTACCTACAGCGACGACAATAATCGCCGCTATTACCAGACCGGGCTGTATCTGCAGGATGAGATGGTCTGGAACCGCTGGCATGTGGATGTTTCCGCCCGCTACGACCGCATCGTTTCCCAGCAGGTCAGCGATACCCAGGGGACCTCAAACCGCCGTTCAGACGACCATATCAGCGGCCGCGCCTCGCTGTTGTACGCCCTGGACAACGGTCTGTCGCCCTACCTGAGCTACAGCCAGGCGATCACTCCGGCGATGCTGCCGGGCGCGGACGGCAAACCGTTGAAACCGACCACCGCCGAACAGGTTGAAGCCGGCCTGAAGTTCCAGCCGCCGGGCAGCAGCGATCTCTATAGCATCGCGATTTACGACCTGACGCAAAAGGATGTCGCCACTCGCGACCCGAACATCGCCACCGCCACCTATATTCCGGCGGGTAAGGTCCATTCCCAGGGCGTTGAGCTGGAAGCGCACCACCAGATCACCCCGCAGCTGAGTACTATCGCCTCGTATACCTGGAATCGTCTGCGTTTCCAGGACACCAAAGACGGGACCGACAATAACACGCCGCAGCTGACCCCGGATCAGATGGCCTCCTTCTGGGCGCGCTATCAGTTCCCGGCGGGGATCTCCGTTGGCGCCGGCGTCCGCTACATCGGTAAACAGTGGGCGGATGATGCCAACACCGCGCGGCTGCCGTCGGTCACGCTGATGGACGCCATGATGCGGGCCGACCTCGGCGTCTGGTCGCCAACGCTGAAAGGCGCTTATGTGCAGGTTAACGCCAACAATATCGGCGACCGCGAGTATATTTCCGGCTGCTATGGCACCGGCAACTGTTACTGGGGAGCAGAGCGCAGCGTTATAGCCACCGTGGGCTACGATTTCTGAGGACGTGGCCTCCGGGAGACTACCGGAGGCCAAACGAGGGATTACATGGCGTCCAGCGCTTTCTGGAGTTTCCAGATATAGCGCGGCGCCTGCGGTGCCGGGTGTTTTTTCACCACATGCTCGAAGAACTCATCGGCGTCGAGATCGTTAATCTCCTCAATGGCGTCCTGGCGGTTCGAGGAGAAGGTACGCAGCAGCGCGCCAGCGCCGTTGGCATAGGAGACCACCACCGCATAGCGCATCACCTGCGGGTCTTTGATCCCCGCCAGCGGACCGTTCTCCAGAATGCTCAGATAGGCGGCCCCCATCGAGATATTACGTTCCGGGTTTTTCAGCTCACTGACCGACGGCTCCCCGCCCCCCCCCCCCCCCCCCCCCCCCC